>JAHRWJ010000270.1 GCA_019090185.1 Immundisolibacteraceae bacterium | reverse complement strand
GATACCCAGGATTATCACCTCGGCAGTGCCAACCTGGACAATCTCAAACAGGCTGCAGCGGCAGATTATGAGCGGGCAAAGCGAGATTTACACCGGGCTCGTGAACTGATCTCCGGTGGGTTCATCGGTGAGTCACAACTTGATCAGGCTGTTAACGCCGAGGCTGCTGGCAAAGCACGGCTTGAGGCGATCGCCGCCCAGCACTCAGAAAGCCTTAATCGACTCGGTTACACCGAAATCATCTCGCCCCAACCCGGGGTGATTACCGCATTGCACGCAGAGGCTGGAGACATTCTGAGTCCAGGCCAGCCGGTGGCAACGCTCGCCTGGTTGGCGGAATGGGAATTTGCGGCGGCGATACCAGAAAGCCACATAGACCAGATAACGATCGGCAGCGAGGTGACGGTTAATTTCTGGAGCCTGCCCAAACAACCTATTCGGGGCAGGGTCCGTGAAATCAGTCCGGCAGCAGATCCAACGTCAAGAACTTATCGTCTAAAAGTATCCCTTGAAGCGCCTCCAAAACCGTTAAAACTCGGTATGTCTGGCATGCTCAAAATCCCTACCCCCATAAAGGCAGGCACCCTAAAAACCAGTGCCATTATCAGTAACCAGGGTGCAAGCGCTGTGTTGTTGGTAGACCCGGTCACCCTGGTGGCTCGGCTGCAGCCGATCAAGCTGGGGCCGCCGGTAGGTGATCTGGTTTCGGTCACCGCCGGGCTTAGCCCTGGAGACCTGGTGATCGTGGCGGGTAGCAACCAGGTTGCCGACGGTAGCACTGTGCGCTTGCTCGACACTCAACAGCCCAACTAAGCCGATGGAAAAACAACCATTTAACCTTGCCCGCTGGGGCATTGAGCATCCCTCTCTGCTGGTCTACCTGATCCTCACCATCCTGATCAGCGGTGGCGCGGCCTTTTTCAAACTGGGCCAGCGTGACCTGCCAACCTACGCCATTAAAACCATGGTGATCAGCGTACAGTGGCCAGGGGCTTCGGCTAACCAGATGATGCAGTTCGTCACCGACCCGATCGAAACCAAGCTGTTAGAAGTGCCCTGGCTTAAGGACGTCTCCTCGTTCAGTAAACCCGGTGAAACCTTCCTGCTGGTGAGTATCGAGGATTTCATGCCCAACGGCGCGGCGTTAATGCGCGAACGCTTTTACGATATCCGTAAAAAAGTCGGCGATATCACCCACCTATTACCTGAGGGGGTTCAAGGCCCGCTATTTAACGACGAATTTGGTCATATCTATTCGATGATGTACGGCTTTAACAGCCATGATTTCGAACCCGCTGAACTGAAAAACTTTGTTGAACAAGCCCGCAATGCGGTGACTCGAATCGAGTCGGTCGAGAAAGCTATTCTTTACGGCGTGCAGGCAGAAAAAATCTATGTGGAGATAGATGACAAACGCCTTGCGCTACTTAATCTCGACCCCATTAGAATCGCCACCCTGCTGCGCAGCCACAACGCTATGCAAAACAATGGCCGTATTGAAGGCGCCGAGCGCTACTTCGACCTGCGCCTGAATGACCAGTTTAGTAGCCTGGAGGAGATCGCACAGATGCCGATCGCCATGCCAGATGGCAGTGTGATCAAATTAATGGATATCGCTCGGGTCTATCGTGGTTATCAGGACCCTGCCCGTTTTAAGATGAGAGTCAATGGAGAGCCGGCGATTGGGCTTGCGATTACCATGCGCGAGGGCTCACAGCTGCTCGATATGGCCGAAGAAGTTAAAACCGTGATGGCCCGATTCCAGCAGCAACTACCGGCTGGCATTGAAGTCGCACTGGTAGCCGACCAACCCGCCTCTGTACAGCAATCCATTGATAAGTTCCTGGTAAAGCTAACCGTCGCCATCATCATCGTGCTGCTGGTGAGTTACTTCAGCCTCGGGCTGCGCACCGGCATCGTGGTCGCCCTGGCGATACCACTGGTACTAGGTGTGGTGTTTGTGGCGATGTTTATCGGCGACATCGACATCACCCGAATATCCCTGGGCGCATTGGTGATTTCGCTGGGCTTGCTGGTCGATGACGCCATGATTGTGGTCGAATTAATGCACGTAAAGCTGGAGCAGGGCTGGGATCGACTCAAAGCAGCGACCTACGCCTACAGCTCCACCTCTGCACCGATGCTCAGTGGCACATTAATCGCCGCTGCTGGCTTCATGCCGGTGTTTATTGTCGATGCCTCGCCCCGAGAAATACTCGGCGACCTGTTTGTGGTGCTTGCTATTGCGCTGGTTACCTCCTGGGTCGTTGCGGTCTTGTTTACCCCTTTTTTGGCCCACAAAATACTAGCGACACCCAGCGCCGCCGGCAACCACAGCGGCGCTAGTGAGGATCTCTACCAAACACCTCTGTACAGAAAATTCAGATCGCTGGTGAGCTGCTGTATGACCCACCACTGGAAGGTGGTGCTGTTAGGGCTGTTTCTGTTTGGCTGTACGGTAGTCGGCCTGAAGCAGGTGACTATCGAGTTTTTCCCCGACAACGACCGACCTGAAGTCCTGGTTGATGTCTGGTTTACAGAAGGCACCACCTATACGGAAATGGAAAGCAAGGTTGGTCAGATTGAGGCCCTGTTGGCTGATGACCAGGGCGTGGAGCATTACCTCACTTATGTGGGCGGCGATACGCTGCGGGTTCAGAACGACATGTTTGTCGAGCAACCCAACGCCAACTATACGAAAGTGATTGCGATTGCCAGTGACCTGGAAGCTCGGGAGCGGCTGAAACTCAAATTGGCAGATTATTTTGCCCACCATCTACCCAGTCTACGGACCCGAGTTTACAACCTGCCCTACGGCATGCCATTTGCCTATCCTGTGCAGTACCGAATCACCGGTGAAGACCCGGCGGTTATCGATACCATCAGCAAAAAGCTCCAGGCCATTGTCGCCAGCCACCCCGCCACCAGTGATGTCCACGACAACCGTCGCGAACCACTGATGACTATCGGCGTCGAACTCGATCTGACCCGGGTCGCCGCTGCCGGTCTCGATCCTCAGCGGCTCTCTCTGGCCCTCAGTGCCATGCTTGATGGTTTGCCAGTAACCCACTACCGAGAAGACAACGACCTGATCGCGGTGGTCATGCGCAATAGCGGCGCCAACCGTTACAACCTCGATCAACTGCAGTCCTTGCAATTGGCGATCGGCAATGGCAATTCGGTTCCACTATCCCAACTGGCACGGTTCGAATACCGCTTCGAAGAGGGTGTAATCCGGCGCTATAACGGTTACCGGGCGGCAACTGTGCTGGCGTTGCTACCTTCCGGGGTCCAGACCCTGGAAGTGGACAGCGAACTCAAACCCCAGCTCGACAGCCTGCGCGCAAGCCTGCCGCTGGGTTATCAGATTGATGGGGGCGGCCAGGTAGAGGTCTCCGCCATTGTTGACTCACAGCTGGGTAAAACCCTGCCATTTCTGCTGTTTACCATCCTCACCATCCTCATGTTCCAACTCAATAGCATGGCCAAAATGGTGCTGGTGCTGGCCACTGTTCCGCTGGGGCTACTTGGCGTGGTGACCGCTCTGCTACTGTTAGACCTGCCATTTGGCCTGGTTGCAAGACTCGGTGTGTTAGCACTTGCTGGCATTATCATTCG
>JAHRWJ010000269.1 GCA_019090185.1 Immundisolibacteraceae bacterium | reverse complement strand
CGAAACCGTAGTTCATAATATGTTCGGCCAGTGGCACGTTATTTTCGACCTGATAACGGTCGATTCTTAACCAGTTTTCTTCCGGCCCCTCCAGATCACCGACACCAATTAGATATTGGGGCAAGCAATGAGGCCCGAACATGGTGTAGTGATCATCGCCGATCACGATCACCGTATCGACCTCAAGCTCTTTTAGCCGCGCTGAAATGGTTTCAAAAGCAGCATCTACATTTGCTACCTGCTTTTTATTTGCTATCTCTGGATTGCCGGTAATCATCGGATCATGCGACACGATGAATCCACCTACGAGCTCTGCCATTACTGAATCCCTCCCAATAAATTTACTATACGTAAGCGAAAATTTGCTTTAAGGCTTCTCAGCCAGTATTGCGGGAGGTACGCCGCCGTTCATATGCGTCAAATAGTCAAATGGCATCCCCTCTGGGCCATTGATCAGCGGCCAAACCATCAATGTCAGCAAGGTGTTAACCCCATTATCTGCCAGCCCTTTCAGATCATTATCACCAATCATCTGACGCTCATCATCAGTCAACAAGAACTGATTTAGATAGCCATCCGGATCGCTCTTAAAGGAAACGATCGCCTCAGGGTCATTACCCAGCGTCCAAAAAGCTTTTTCAACAGCCGCAATACTCATTTCGCCCCCACCTACCTAAATCAACCTACATAAAGAAGTAGAGATTCTTATCCAGCACTACCCGCATGTCGAGGTTTATCCGACGTTTTAAAATTTTAAAACTATCACCTTCTCGGACTAGCAGATCTTCACGGCCGCCAATTAAATTAGTTTCATCGCGCTGACGCCGATTACGATAAACGTGAAAATTGGAATACACGTTTAACAGCTTTTCATCATCGGTGTGATAAACCTCAACATTCGAAATCAGGTGGCGAATTCGAGACGGTGGATCCTCCATCCAGACCTGGCCGGTTTCGAGCCGACTAATGCGAAATTCCAGATCACCATAATTATCATCATAGATCCCGCCATCTTCAGGCGTGACTTCGGGGCGGCGATCTTTAGCTAGTCGATTTTCATTAATTGGCAACCAATAATGAACATCCTGGTGAACCATGGTTTCAAGCCACTGGCGATGCTGCCGCTGATTCATAAATCGAGCTTCACGGTTGTAAAACTGTTCTACCTGATAAGCCAGCTCCAGACCGGCCAATACTTCCTGCTGTGCCATTTTTATTTATCCTTTAAGCGATGTTTCTAGCGGCCATGCCAGAGACGGCATCCTTACCCAGCCAGTTGTCAACCCAGGTGTCATCGTTCTTATGAATATCAGCCCAACTTTCGGCCTTCATAATTTCTCCCCAGAAACGGTAGAAACCCCGATAGGATGTTTCGCCAATAAAGCTAGCGCCTAATACGCCGGGTAATTCAGGATGACGACCATCACCCTCCATTCCCATAGACGCATTCATGGTGCCGCGACGTGTTTGAAAGCCCCTGTTGGTGCGAGTACAGGTTTCCATGTTTTCGCCATCATCACTTTCCAGCGTGCCCGCAGTACCAAAAGTTTGAATAGCCTGCTTTTTAATTTCGCGCTTAAGCTCAGGAGACATGTTTTTCTGCACCAACGTCCAGGTCCAGACTTCAATCTCGTGTGGCCCCTTCGGATGCCAAATTTTGAAGGTGTTAGTGCCATACAGGAAAGAACAATTTGGAAACAGCCCTGAATTCCAGTGCCCGGTATAAAACTTGCCGCGCCACTCACCCTTTTTCTCGATAACCTCGGGCAAGGTCTGCTGCTGAAATTGGATGTAATCACCTGGATCGCGATGAATCGCGTGACCAAGTTCCCAGATAACCCCAAAACCATGACCATGGCGAGTTGTTACCTGCGCACCCACATCATCCATGGGTGGCAATTCACCGTTACCACTTAACGCGGACAGGGGACCACCGATCATTTGCAGGGCCGCACTATGGGTCCAGCCAACGTGATAACCATCACCAATGAAGTTTTCACTGGGTACTTTCCAGTTACATTTCAGGATTGTCTTCATCGGTGTGCCGATCAGTTCTGCACCGCCACCGGTATCGGCCCAGCTATCCATGTACCAGGCCATTTCACCGAGCCACTCCTGCAATGGAGGCGCTTCAGCATCAAAACAGCCAAAAATAAAACCACGATAGTTATCTACCTGGGTCACTTCAGGCAGACGATGCGCGGCTTTATCAAGCTTATTAAAATAGACTTCAGCCTCCAGCGGCACACCGGCAAGCTCACCATCGATACCAAACGACCAACCGTGATAGCTACAGTTAAACGAACGGGTGTTACCACTATCAGCATGACAAATCTGGTTGCCACGGTGGGTACAGGAATTAATAAACGCCTTGATCGTACCGTCCATCTGCCGAGCAACAATAACCGGGTCTTCGCCCATGAAGGTAGTGAAAAAATCACCTGGCTCTGGAATCTGTGACTCGTGGGTCAAAAACAACCAGGAACGACCAAAAATACGTTCGATTTCCTGGTCATAAACCTCTTGATCCCAAAAAACCTTTTTACTTTGAACCCCGTTTTCGAGATCGATGAGGTTATCAACATTTACCATGGCAAGGCTCCAAATGTGCGGTACCTGCAAGCAGCAGGCGCAATAATAATTGATGGATTAACTGGCCAGCCTGTAGCACCAGAGCACCAACACAAACGAATAAACAGTTAAGACCTAAACTTAAAGCAACGCTGGCCTCATAGCATGGTGAGAGCAGCAATAATGGCGGGCAATACTATGTCTTAACAACCGTTCAGACAAGTACCAACCGGAGGAATTGCCCACAAATTTGCTGCACTGCACCACAACCAGAACATATCTGGACTATTCCGGTCGGCAACTCAGCCACTTTCTTTAGGAGCTCTTAT
>JAHRWJ010000268.1 GCA_019090185.1 Immundisolibacteraceae bacterium | reverse complement strand
TCTGTTTATGGGTATCGAGCGGCTATTGATAACGGGTTGCAAGGTGGCTGATCAGGCCATGAAGTATTTCTGTCGATTCAATATCCATGATAAAGGTGACGAAACCGCGGATATCATGGTTAGGAACCGAAAAATCAACTCTCATGAACAGCACTCGGGTTTGATCATCCAGGTTTCCGATAACCTCTTCGCAGGAGCCCATTAGATAACTGGGCAGGGTGCTTTCCATGGTGATGTTGAGTGAATTAGCGATCTTGCCAAAGCAGGCGTTGAGGATAATGTTGCCGACCTCCGTAAGGGCTTCCTGTTCGAGTTGGGTGAGCATTTCCAGGGACATATCGGACGACAGCAACAGGCGCACCAGATCGAGGGACTTATCCTCCGGAAATAGCAACAGGGCATCGCCGCCGATGGAGCCGTCAAAGCGCTGGCAAACCGCGCTGACGTTACCGCCAGAGAGGTTGTTAAGTTGCTCGATAACATCGTCGCAGCTCAGAAATCGCACTTCCGGCACGTCTAACTGGACCCGCTCATTGATCATTTCGCCTAAGGCGGTTGCAGCGTGACTCATGCCGATGTTGATCACTTCAGAGAGTGAGTCCATTTCCAGCGGGTTGAGAGCAATCGCAAAGGGATCATCAGCCGACATAATCGAGGACCTTGGCAGGGGTGATCGGTTTGTGAATGATTGGAATGCCGAGATCGTCAGCGCCCTGCTGGATATAGTCCTGAATGTTTGCGGTTAATAACGCAATTTTGGCGTCAGGCATTTTTTCCTGCAGCAGAGGGATCAGGGTTAGTCCATCCATCCCGGGCATGTTGTAGTCAACCGTAACAATGTCAAAGCTTTGCTGGTTGACCTGGACAAGCGCCTCTTCACCGTTACCTGCTTCGCAAATTTTCCAGTCGCTATGTTTTTTGGAGACAATTGATTTGAGCATCATCCGCGAGGTGATGCTGTCATCAATAATGAGCATGGATTTCATTTTAGGTTGACCCTCTTCGCTTGATTGTCATGGCTGAATCCTTTTAGTTTGGTGTGCTAGCCGTCGTTGGCATGTCTGATGGCCGTCTCTGAATCTGGTTTTCCAGGTTGTTCAGGTTCTGGTTTCTGTCCCTGGTTTGGTGCACTGGATGGGGCGTTGGGGGGACTGCCAGATGAGGCCAGGCCGACTTGATGCGCTTCATCGCTAATAAAAGTAGGAAACTGTGTGTCCAGTTGGTCGTCGTCCTCTAGCGTTAAGTTTTTTTCAAGTTTAGGCATGCCCTGACTGATAGTGGTTACCGCGTTGGACTGGCCTTGTTGTTCCAGCTTATTGGCAAGGATGCTCAAAGCAATGCCGCCGACATTAATGGCGGCGTTGCGGATTTTTTGGGCTTGCAGAACGGCTTCCTGAACTGAATTGTCAGCGACCAACTCCTTGAGGTAACTGATCTGGTCGACCAGGTCGCCCATGAAGGCTGCCGTGACCATGCGCATTAGCTCGTCGTCATTGACCATCAGTCGATGGGGCTTGCTTTGTTGATCACTCGATTTGGTATCAGGCGTCTGGTCAAGCGGGTGTTCTATCTTTATCGGGCTGGCTGGCGCAGGATTCAGGTTTTGGTCTGGGTGACACTGTTGAGGTAACCAGCGCTCCAGTGCCTGGCCTAGTTTGGTCGGGTCGATGGGCTTGCTGACAAAATCGTTCATGCCTGCGTCCAGGCAACGGGCGTGGTCCTCGGGCCGGGCATTGGCGGTCATTGCGACCACTGGAATATCCGGATCCATGGCATGCCAGCTCTGGTCACGGATCAATGCGGTGGCCTGAAAACCATCCATGACGGGCATTTGGCAATCCATGAAAACCAGGTCATAGGGCAGCAGGGCTAACGTTCGTAGTGCCTCCTGGCCATCGGCCGCAATATCCACGTCGACGCTAAACTTTGCCAGCATGCCTTTGGCCACCTGCTGATTGGTGCTGTTGTCCTCGACAACCAAAACCCGAGCATTGAACTGTGGCAGGTTCCTGTTTTTTTGTGTCGGCTCACTGCGCTCAGTGATTCGGGATATTCCGCTGAGGGCAAGTAGCTGGCCGTACAGCGTATTTTGATTGATGGGTTTGCTAAGCGCGCCGGCAAAACCCTCCTTAATCATGCGCTCACCATCACCGCGTCGCCCCTGGGCTGTGATCATTAACACCTTGGCACCTGAGAACAGCGGTTCACTGATTATTTGCTTACCTAGCCGTGAGCCGTCCAGGCCAGGCATGTGCATATCGAGTAAAACCACCGTATAGGGATCCTGTTTCTCTATGCCATCGTAGAGTGCTTGTAATGCACGAGGACCATTGTTGACCTTGTCATGGTTGATTTTCCAGCTGTTAAGGAGTTCGTGTAGCAGCTGTTGATTGGTGGCGTTGTCGTCGACCACCAGCATGCGTTGAGCCGAGAAATCAATTAGCTCGGTGGCCTTGCGCCGATGTTCCGCGATCGGTAGGTTAATGCTGAACCAGAAAGTCGAGCCTTCATTTTCGACGCTGCAAACTCCAATCTTGCCGTCCATCATCTCTACTAGCTGGCTACTGATAGAGAGCCCGAGTCCGGTTCCACCATATTCACGGGTGGTGGTTGCGTCGGCCTGGCTGAACCGTTCAAACAGTTTTTCCTGTTTTGACTTACTAAGACCAATTCCCGTGTCGGTCACCTCAAAATGTAATTTACACATGCCGTCGACCGGGTCCGGAGCATTGATGTGAACGGCAACTTCGCCCTGGCTGGTGAACTTTTGTGCATTGCCGACAAGATTCGTCAGTATCTGTCTAATTCGGCCTGGGTCGCCGATAAACCATTGTGATTGCATCGGGTTTGCGGGGCAGATCAGTTCAACTTCAGAGGTGTCTGAATAGGCTGAATGGGCCTCTGCCAGGTCAGCCAACAGCTCTCCCAGGTCAAATTCAATTGGTTCGAGTTGGAGTTTGCCGGCTTCAATTTTGGAAAAGTCGAGGATGTCGTTGATGATATTCAGCAGTGCCTCCGCACTACGTTTGATTGTTCTGGCACGCTGATGCTGGTCTTCAGTTAGCTCACCGTCGAGCAGCAAATTCGTCATGCCGATAACGCCGTTCATCGGCGTGCGGATTTCGTGACTCATATTGGCGAGGAATTCGCTTTTGGCCTCAGTGGCGCCTTCAGCGTTAGCGCGAGCTTCATGCAGGGCAGATTCGACCTGCTTCTGTTCTGTGATCTCGGTTCGGATGGCGACATAACTCTGAATCGAACCATTCCGACTTCGAAACGGCACCACCGTACTGGAGACCCAATAAAGCGAGCCTTGTTTGTTCATGTTGCAAACGTCGCCATGCCAGGCATCGCCACTGGCCAGGGTTGCATACATGTTTGCCCAGAATGACTGGGGGTGATGTCCTGAATTGACCATGCGGTGGTTCTTGCCGATGAGTTCGCCGATTTTGTAACCGCTAACATCAGCAAACTTCTGGTTGACGAAAGTGATGGTGCCATTGAGGTCAGTGACGGAAACCAGGGCGTGTTGATCGAGCGCGAATTTTTGTTCCGCAAGCTCTGCCAGGGCTTGTTCGGTCTCTTCGTAGGCGCGCTCCAGAACCTTCATGTGGGCGAGGCGCAACTCCATCATCTGATTGAAATCATCGGCCAGTTGACCAATTTCATCGTTGCTGGAGACCTCTACCGGTTGGGCCGTTTCGCCTGAGGAGGCGGCGCGGCTGACTCGAGCCAATGCGATTAGCGGTTGAGTGATGCGGCGAGCCTGGTAGAGCGCCGCCCAAATAACCAGTAAGGCGGTCATCAAGACGACGACGATAGTGACTCGGGTCAGCCAATCGACAAGGGCCATAGCTTCGAGCTGATCTATTTCACTGATTAACAGCCACTGGGTGTTAAACGCATTAATTCGGTGGTAGGTGCCAAACACGGGTTGGCCCTCGGGGCCTATATAGCTGGTCACCGGATGGTCGGAAAAGCTTTTTTGAGGGTTATTTTGATTGAGCGTAGCGAGGATCGGCAGGGTGTCAATTTTTCGATTTAATATATCTGCGTCTGCGTCTGCGTTCAGAATGCCCATTAATTGGGGTTTTAAAGTGCTCCTTAGTAGACCATCGCCACCGACCAGATAATGCACGCGAGTTTTCCGGGTGCCGCTGTGATCCGCGGTTGCAGCAAAAATACGGTTGAGATTGACCTGCATCGCAATGAGGCCAATTCTGTTACCAAATTCGTCGGTCAGTGGTGCTGTAATAAAACTACTGAGTTTGTTATTCGCAGGCGAATACTTTTCCAGGTCAGAAAAACCGGTATGACCCGATTGCAGTGAGAATCGGGCGCTGTCAGCAAAGTGGGTTTTTGCCAGCGGGCCTTTGAGTAAGTTGCTGCCCAGATCGGTGCCACCGTTAACGCTAAAAAGAATGATGCCTTCGTTGTTAATCAGATAGATATCTTCTATGTAGTCATAGCGGCGATTGACTGTGACCAGGTGTTCCTGTGCCTGGTCTACTCGACTGACCCAGCCAAAACCACGTACATATTGCTCTGCTGTCTCCCCGCTTGATTTAAAGCCTTGTTCTAGCGATAACAGCAGGGCTGAGTTGTGTTGATTTTCTGCCTGGCTGCTCATATCCATGCGACGGTAATCAAACCAGGTTTTCATCTGCTGGGCTTTTGCAGAGGCGGCCACTTGAAGATTGTCGGCAGCTGATTGACTCAAATTCTGATGTGCCTGCTGGTAACCCAGGCCGGCTATGATCAGCAGAGGCAGCAATGCCATGATTAAAAACCAGCGAATTAAAGAACTCTGTAAAGTTTTTTTGGGGTTTTTCGGGGTTTTCAGGTCATTTGGATCGCCGTCTTCACGGGCTTGTTGGAGACCAGGCAGATGGTCAGCTCGGGCCGTGTTGTTGCTCTTGTTGGTATCGATACTATCCACTGTAACCGCCTATTGCTT
>JAHRWJ010000267.1 GCA_019090185.1 Immundisolibacteraceae bacterium | reverse complement strand
GCAGATCACATCAATAGACATAAGGGGGCGCTCAATTAGTCAGTTAGGTAGGGCTTTTCTTGAAATTTATAGTTGTCTCACTAGCTAATGCTAACTCATTTTTCGATTCAAGCAGGTGTGTCAGTCGGTAAGTAAGAGACGAGTTTTGAACTTGTGTTTAGCTGGTCTAGCTAATTGGTACCGTTCGGCTTGAGTTTTGAGAAACCTATATTTCATGCCCCAAAGAGAGTTCCTGCGGGGCTTCCGGGTTTTTTAAAAGGGGTCATAAGCGTGTCAGTTTGGTGTCTATGATTTGTGTTGTCGACTCGGCTTTGGTCTGACCCCGTCCGAATCATAGCTCGGATAACCGCGTGCAACACTCTTTTGAAGTTAGTATGATCCCCACCTGTACTAACCAAAAAAATGTTTTTCAGGGGAAGTGTGATGCGCGCCATCTTCGATCGAAGTCGTTTGCTGCTTGTTGTCAGTTTGGTTCTACTGGCGTTTGCGCAGCTTGTGCAGGCTGCGGACTTCATTACCGCCACCAAAAGTAAAAATCCTGATAGTAGCTACACAACCGGGGGGACCACGTCCTTCTCGATTGCTACTGATCAGGTGGTCGGTTGGCAGGCGGAATATTTCGGCAGTGGCCTGGACGGCAATGATTTTTATCTGCACCAGGCAGGTCAGCTACTGAACCAGATTCCGTTATCCACCGGCCTCAGCTCGGGGGTGAGCTCTGGCGAGGTTTTTCTCAGTGCGGGTAATTACGATATTAGTATTACCTTTTGGGGCATGGGGGCGGGTAATTACACGATTAATTATAACCGGACAGCCTCGATTGGCATTTCTCCAACCACCCACAATTTTGGTAATGTGCTGGAAGGCGATAGTTCAGGAAACACCACTTTTACGGTCAGCTCCACCGGAGACCTACCAGTCTCTCTCAGCGGTCTGAACGCCACCAATGGACAGTTTCAGATTACCAATTCGGTGGTGGGACAAACCGTGCCCCCAAGTCAAACCTTTCAAGTGCGTTGTAATGCCGGTACCACCCTGGGTGTTCAGTCGGCCAACATTAACGTTACTGGTACCAGTGATGCCGGAGCCGCCAATGCTACCGCTACGGTTAGCTGCAACGTTGAGGTCAAGGAGCCCAACATCTCCTGCAGCGGTAATCCCAACCTGGGGAGTGCTGACTGGTCAGTGAGTGAAGTGGTTGGGGTGAGCCGGGGTTATACCAACACCGGTAACGATGATCTGGTGATTTCATCGGTGTTGGTGGTTAATGACAGTGTCGGCGGGGTCTTCACTGCCAATGGTGTGCCGAGCTTAGCGCCGCTGGCAGCAGGCAATAACCGTTCGGTGAATATGAATTTCGCACCGGCGGCAGAAACCAACTATTCCGGCCATTTGGTGATTAACAGTAACGACCCGGATGAACCGGTGAAGCAGTGCTTTTTTAATGCCACCGGCCATCAGCCGGTGCCGATTATGCGCCTGGAAAGCACCCTGCTCGATTATCATCAAGTAGAGCTTGGCTTTGAATTTACCAAGGCGATTATTGTCCACAACGACGGTGACGCGACCCTTAATCTCAATGTCGCGGATGTGGTGCCGCTGAGCGCAGACGCGCCCCAGTGGTCAACTCGGGAGACCGGCAGCAGCAACCTGGCGGCTGGTGACGAGGTGATTTTTCGGCAAATTTATGCGCCACAAAGCACCACCACTCATTCCACCCAGTTAGTTGTTTCCGGCAATGACCTGAGTAATCCATCGCAAACAGTGACCCTGATTGGTGAGGGTACCCCTGGGGTACCGATCGATGCGGTACTGATACTCGATCGCAGCGGCAGCATGTCTGATCCTGCTGGGGCTGGCTCAAAAATTCAGGCGTTGCAGCGCGCGGCGGCGCTGTTTACGGATCTTCTTGGTACCCGATCACAAAATGTGCCAGCTGCGGAGGCCGATCAAATCGGTTTTGTGCGCTACAACGATCTCAATGATATTTATTTGAGCCTAGATGCGGCCATTGACCCACACCTGGCGAGCGCGCAGAACCAGCTGTCGAATGCGGCTATAAGCGATGTCAACCGGTTGGGGCCAGACGGAGATACCGGCATTGGCGGTGCGATTGAAACCGCCGCCGGTATGCTGGTCGGTTCGGCCACAGATCGTAAACATGTGGCAGTGGTGCTCACCGATGGTAAGGAAAATACCGACCCAGAGATCGGTACCGTGATCGGACCGGTGCAAGCGGCAGATAGCCTGTTGCGGCTCTATAGTGTTGGCCTGGGTAGCGATATCGAGGCTGATAAACTGCAGCTGATTACCAACACTTCCAATGGCTACCACCAGGTAACCGACAACCTTTCTGGCACCAGTATCTTTGATTTAGAACAGTTCTATTTTAAAATTTTTAGTGATGCAGCTGACTGGCAACTGGTGGTTGATCCGACTTTTATCGTCAACATTAGTACGCCAACGCCGGTCATTATCGACACCGCCAAAATCATCTCCTCCGACCGCAGTGCCACCTTCCTGGTACTTGATTCGCCAGCGCTGCGATCGATGTATGACCTGGAGCTAATTGATCCCCATGGCCAGGTGATGCTGCTTGGCAGCACCATCGGTGGTATTCCGGTGCACCAGATGCAGCGTCACACTTATTCGATTTATCGAATCGTCTTTCCAGACGTGGCTCAGGCCAATAGCTACGTCGGCAACTGGATATTGCGGTTAACGCCCAACGGTAAGTGGAATCCGGACGAATTTCGTGAAACTAAAACCCACGCAATCCAGGGTAGTGGTGGCGGAATTAACCTGGTACAGGGCGATGTGCCGGTTGGGTTTGCAGCAGCAGTAGCGTCGAATTATCGGCTTCAGGTAGAGCTGCTGGCGTCCCACTACCTACCTGGTGCCCAAATCACCATGACTGCGGCGCTTTCCGATCGGGACTGGCCAGCTGTTGATGGTGAGGTAAAGGTAGATGTGACCCGTCCTGATGGCACCGTGCATCACGATATCAAGTTGTTTGATGATGGCAGCCATGGGGATGTTGAAGCTGGCGACGCCACCTGGACTAACCGGTTTATTCAAACCGGTGCTAGTGGCTCCTATCAGTTTTTCTTCCACGCCCTGGGTAAAAACGAGCGTGGCGAATTAGCGCCGCGCGAAGCGACCCGCTATGTCAGTCTGGTTCCCCCGACAGT
>JAHRWJ010000266.1 GCA_019090185.1 Immundisolibacteraceae bacterium | reverse complement strand
TGATCAGTGATCATTACGGTCTCCGACTAAGGTAAAAAAGGGAAGGGATCTGTGGATCGATTTCGATAACATCAATTCATTTGCTGACAAAGTGACGCAGCGGCCTGGCGACTATCTTCAACATTAAATAACGCCGCTATCACCGCCACCGCATCGACACCAGCATCGATCAATTCAGCTGTATTAAGAGCGGTAATTCCACCAATAGCGACCATTGGAATGGTCAACTGGCGGCGGGCTTGGACCAGCTGATCACGGCTGACGTAACGCTCCCCTGGTTTTGTGGTTGAAGCAAAACAACGACCAAAAGCAACGTAGTCAGCACCCTGCTGCTGTGCGATCCGGGCCAGTTGCAATTGGTTGTAGCAGGAGATGCCAATCAGCGCTTGATGCTGATGATTCTGCTCAAAGTAATCTCTGGCAGTTGCCAGCGCTCCATCCTCCTCACCCAGGTGCACCCCGTCTGCCCCAACCTCAACAGCCAGACGAAAATCATCATTGATGATGAAGGTTGCATCATACTCAGCAGTTAACTGACGCAGCGCCTGCGCCTGCTGTAGGCGTAACGCTGGTGCGTTTTTTTTATCGCGATACTGCACAACCGCAGCACCGCCTTCCAGAACCGCTTTAGTGCGTTGCAGCAATAGGTCTTGGTCAATTACCGATGTGTCTGCAATCGCATAAAGACCCTGAATTTTGTTGTTACTCACTATTTAGCCACTCTGTTTGGGATTAATTGACCTTGGCCCAACCGGTCAGCCCGACTTAAAGAGTCCCAGGTATATTGCTGTGCCTGTAAAACTGCCTGTTCCAAATCTCCGGTTCGTGCAAACAGACCAGCAATATGGCTCGTTAGGGTGCAACCACTGCCGTGATATTCGCCCGATAGCCGCGGCCAATGGGTCAATAAGGGAGGTTGATCCCGCCTATAGAGGGTATTGACCACATCGTCAGTTTCGATATGGGTGCCGGTTACTAGCACCGCATGGCACCCGGATTTCATTAACTCAGCTGCGGCGGCTGCCTGATCAAGACCCGGGCATAAACGGGCCAACTCGTCACTATTGGGCGTTATCAAAGTACTAAAAGGAATCAACTGATCTGCTAATTGAATAGCAAGATCTGACTCGGCCAGCGCTGCACCGCCACCGGCAGCGAGTACGGGATCGACAATCAACGGCAGATTGGGATAGCTACGAACGATGTCGGCAATCACGGCCAGAATGACACGACTACCAACCATGCCAACCTTAATCACCGCCGGTTTTAAGTCAGCGATAATATGATCTGCTTGTGCTTTTAAAAGTACCGGGTCTATAGAGTGATAGCTATATAGGGTCTGGCTATCCTGATCGGTTAATGCGGTTATGCAGGTTGTTGCATGAGACCCGGCAGCGCCAATGGCCTCAATATCCGCCTGTATGCCCGCACCACCGCCTGGGTCATGGCCAGAAAAGCAGAGCACCACCGGCCTGTTTTCATTGATTGAGTTAAAAAGCCTGTTCGCCATCACTACTTACCGATACAGAAGCTACTAAAGATCTCGCCGAGCAAATCATCACTGGAAAACTCACCCGTTATCTCGCCAAGATATTGCTGTGCCAACCGCAGCTCTTCGGCGAGTAGTTCACCGGCACCGTATTTAAGAAGCGACTGATTACCTACTGAAATTGCCTCAGCCGTTTTGTTGAGTGCTTCTAGATGACGTCTTCTGGCAATAAACACCCCCTCTTCTGCCGGACGGTATCCTGCGACCTCAGCGATTTTTCCCCTCAGCAGGGGTAGCCCGGCACCTGTCTTGGCCGACAGGTAAATACTTTCATACCCGGTCTGTTGTTCTATACGGGGAGACTCTGCGCGAAGGTCTATCTTATTGACGACCTCAATAATGGCCGCATCTGGCGCCAGCTGCTGAAATTTACTGCGGTCAACATCTAAACCATCTGCAGTGGTGATAAAAAGCACCAAATCAGCGTTGTTAATAGCCTGCTCTGCCAGAGCGATGCCTGCCTGTTCCACCGGATCATCAGTCTCTCTTAACCCCGCCGTGTCAATAATTTCCAACGGCATGCCATTAATCAAAATAGATTCTTTGATCAGGTCCCTAGTCGTCCCGGCAATATCTGTGACCAAGGCCCGCTGTTGACCAGATAAGCCATTCAGCAGGGTGGATTTGCCCACATTCGGCGAGCCACCAATAACAACCTTGATACCATCCCGAAGTAGCTGCCCTTGGTGGGCAGACTCGGTAAGTTGGTCACAGTCTTTGATTAACCCGACCAGCCGATCTCTAATTGACTGATCTGCTAGAAAATCCACCTCTTCCTCAGGAAAATCCAGGGCCGCTTCGATATAAATACGTAACGCGATCAGCTGATCGGTTAACTGATGAATTCGAGTTGAAAAATCACCCTGAAGTACCCGCTGCGCACCCCGGACTGCCTGTTGGCTGGAGGCATCGATCAAGTCGGCTATGGCTTCTGCCTGGGCAAGATCGATTCGATCATTAAGAAACGCCCGTTGACTAAACTCTCCGGGTTCTGCCAATCGACCACCGAGTTCAACCGCCCGACTCAACAACGCATCAACAACAAATGGGCCGCCGTGACATTGCAGCTCAACCACCGACTCTCCGGTAAAAGAGTTTGGTGCAGCAAAATAGAGCAATAAACCACTATCGATGGCATCGCCGTTGGCATCGACAAAGGTTCTTAGAGCTGCATGGCGTGGAGCCGGCAGTTCGCCCGCAATAGACGTCGCGATATGGCCGGCTTGAGTACCGGAAAAGCGAACTATTGCGACCCCGCCTCTACCTGGTGGAGTCGCCCGAGCAACGATGGTATCGATCATCTTTGCCCTCCCTAATAAGTATCTGTTCCCGATCTAATTAGCTAAAAATTTAGCTAGGCTGCTTCATATTTTCGAGTTATTGACCACTGTTGCAAAATTGACAACACATTATTGACCACCCAATAAAGCACTAACCCAGCAGGGAACATTAAGAAGAAGAAGGTGAACACCACCGGCATCGCCATCATCACTTTCTGCTGAATTGGGTCCATCTGCGCCGGGTTAAGACGCTGCTGAATCACCATGCTAATACCCATAATGATCGGCAGAACATAATAAGGATCAGACTGCGACAAGTCAGTCAGCCAAAAGATGAAACTGGCCTGGCGTAGCTCAACGCTCTCTAACAACACCCAGTAAAGCGCTATAAACACCGGAATTTGAATCAGTATGGGCAAACAGCCGCCAAGAGGATTGATTTTCTCGTTGCGGTACAACTCCATCATTTTCTGATTAAGTAGGGTTTTATCCTCAGCATACGCTTCACGTAGCGCTAACATTTTTGGCTGCACGCCTTTCATTCGCGCCATCGACCGATAACCGACAGCAGAAAGCGGATAAAACAGCGCTTTTAATGACACTGTTACGCCGATGATTGCCCAGCCCCAGTTACCAAACAGGCCGTGCAAAAAGGAAAGCAACCAGAACAGTGGCTCAGCCAAAAAAGTAAGTAAGCCAAAATCGGTGGTCAATTCCAGGCCGGTAGCGACTTCGTTTAACCGATTCTGTTCTTTCGGCCCGATATAGAAAGTTGCCGTATCGACTACTTGCTCACCTGGCTGGAGATGTAGAGTGGGCCCCACGGTGCCTACCGCAAAACGGCCTTCACTGAGTGCTTTGGTATAAAACTGTTTAATATCCTGTGGAATAACAGCAGCGACGAAATAGTGTTCCAACATCGCCACCCAGCCAGAGTCGGTTGGTAGGGCTAGGGGCTCTTCTATTATTTCTTCATAGTCTGTTTTCTGATACTTGCTTTCAGGAGTGAAATAGGCAGCCCCTTCGTAAGAAGCGGGGGTCAAAAAAGATCTTTCTGCGCCATCACCTGGAGTGCGAACCAGTTGGTTATAGAACGCGCCTTGCCACGGCTGTGAGCTATCGTTACTCAAAGTGCTCACCAGTTGTACTTGATAACTACCGCGATAAAAATGCCACTCCTTACGAAGCCGTAAACCATTTTCCAACGCTGCTACAGCCACTAGCGTGAGCTGATCTTCACCCTCTTGTAGGCTGTAATCACCCGCAGCAATGTCAAACAAGGTGCTGTGGTTTGGTCCACGCAACTGCCCAGCGCTCGCTACCGTACCGGTTTGAAGAAAGAAACGTTTATCCAGCACATCATCCAACATCACTGTTAGCTGATCCGGCAGATCCTGGGAAACTGGATAGTTTTTCAGTGAAACCTTGTGAGGTACTGCACCCCGGCTGTCCATCACAACGAGTAGTGTATCTGTCGAAATTGTTACCTGTTTACCAGGAATTTTTGTTGGCGCGGCTGGTTCAAGAAAACGTTGGGTGGCATCAGTGATATCGGTGGCGCTGGAGCCGACGGGTTGATTCGGTAAATCTGGGTTGATAACAGGCAATGGGGTAGTACTGACAACCTCGACTCCCTGAGGCTGTTGATCACCATTCCACGCTTCCCATATCTGTAACAACAGGAAGGCTAGAACGACAAAAAGTATCAGGCGGATAGTTTCCATTTTTTTCCAATCAAGACGTTTAAAACTCAGCGTTACTGTTCCGGAATCGGATCACTACCGCCTGCAGACCACGGATGGCAGCGAAGAAGCCGCTTAATGGTGAGTGAGATTGCTTTCAAAACCGAGAACCGTTGCAGACACTGTAGCGAGTATTCTGAGCAAGTCGGGTAAAAACGACAGCTACTGGCCAGCCAGGGACTCAAAAAATATCGATATCCTTTAACCGCCGTAATGAGAAACGACTTAACCACGGCCCAGGCGATGCCATAACTTCGATATTTTATGATTTAGCTCTGAGACTGGAAATTCAGCGATGTCTCGACGAGCAAGAATGATCAGATCGATCTTTGGCAGCCCCAGCCGGGTCAACCGAAAGTTCTCTCTGATAATCCTTCGAATCCGGTTACGAGCCACCGAATATCGAACCGCTTTTTTGCCGATCACCATCCCTAAGCGTGCGCTATCTTGACCATTTTCCCTAAACAGCAGCGTAAAAGGAGGGACGATAATTCGCGTGGCGTCGTCAAACACCCGTTTGAACTCATGCTGATGCAATAATCGGTAACCAGGCTTAAATGACCGGTCTCTTTCCACAGCTTATTGCCTAAATTATCAAGAGATAGCGCCGTATTCTTCAAACAAGAAACAGCTAAAAATTTAGGACGGAGTTAACTTTTTACGCCCTTTGGCGCGACGTGCATTAATGACCTTTCGTCCACCCACTGTTCTCATTCTGGCTCTGAAACCATGAGTACGGGCGCGTTTGATTAGGCTAGGCTGGAATGTGCGTTTCATTTATTTTCACTGACTCATATGTATGACCATTTACCTAATAAGATACTGGTCAAAAGAAAAAGGAGCGCAAGGCTACCTGAGGAGGCTTAACCAGTCAACAAATTGGTTGATTTTAAAACAACTTTTCCGTCTAGCGGCGGTGAGCTTGTCCGTATACACTTTGGGTCTCTTTATAAGGGTAATAATTGTATTTTGATCTGGTTCAACCCCTCCTAGGGTCCGTAACCTGTCCCTGATTATCCCTGGTATTTACATGACTTTAAAAACTAACATTTAGGTGTGAAATAACGGTTTGTGGAACTCTTGCCTACCTAAGCTTCAACAGCGACTCGGATCTCAAGAGTTTAATACTTGGATTCGTCCGCTTCAGATCATTGAGGAAAGTGGCGAGAATATCATTTTACTCGCGCCAAACCGTTTTGTACTCGACTGGGTTAATGATAAATATTTTTCTGACATTGAGTCAGTTTTAGCCACTGTTACCAATCAGCAGCCTAAGTTGATCATAAAGGTCGGATCTAGCATCCGCCCAGCTAAACCCATCAACAAGCCTAAACTGAAACCCTCTCAAGCCTCTAAACCGGCGATTGCAGAGCTTGAAGGAGGCAGCAACAAGCTAGATCAAAACCTGTCATTCGATAATTTTATCGCCGGTAAATCTAATCAGCTCTGTCGCGCTGCTGCACTTCAAATAAGCGAAAGCGATAAAACCGTGTACAACCCATTATTAATTTATGGGGGGGTTGGTCTCGGTAAAACACACATCATGCACGCTTGTGGTTTAAGGATAAAACAGCGTAATCCCGGTCGTAAGGTCGTTTATTTGCATGCTGAACGGTTCGTTGCCGACATGGTTTCATCACTTCAACATAATCGCATGGACCGCTTTAAAAACTATTACCGCTCCGCGGACGTGCTTTTAATCGACGACATACAATTTTTTGCGGGTAAGGAACGATCCCAGGAAGAGTTTTTCCATATTTTTAATGGCCTACTCGATGGCCGGAATCAGGTAATCCTGTCCTGCGATCGATACCCTAAAGATATCAAGGGCCTTCAAGATCGGTTAACATCGCGATTCGGCTGGGGTTTGAGCGTCGTCGTCGAGCCGCCTGAACTTGAAACTAGAGTGGCTATAATCAATAGCAAAGCTCAATTATCTGGTCAAAATTTGCCGGCGGAAGTCGCTTTTTTTATCGCTAAAAAAATACATTCAAACGTCCGAGAGCTAGAGGGAGCCCTACGGCGGGTAGAAGCCTTTTCAAACTTCACTAGAAGCCCGATCACCCTTGAGCTCACTAAAGAGGCCCTTAAAGATATTCTGGCCGCGCAAAGTAGAATGGTGACAGTCGATAACATTCAAAAAGTGGTCGCCGAATATTTTAAAATTAAGGTCTCTGATTTACATTCAAAGAGCCGAAAAAGGGTCATCACTCGTCCCCGTCAAATAGCCATGTCCCTATCCAAAGAGCTCACGAACAGTAGTTTGCCGCAAATAGGAACCGCCTTTGGTGGTAGAGACCACACCACCGTCATTCACGCCTGCGAGCGTATTCAGGATCTTTGTCAAAGTGACAATAGCCTGGCCGAAGATTATCAGTTATTGGTCAGGACTTTATCTGCGTAACCGCCAATCCAGCCCATTGTGTAACTAGTGTACAAACTGTGGATAACTTAACTGATTTAAGAAAATGCCTTTTTTACCCCCAGACCCATCACTAAATTATTAACAAAGAAAAAGCTCAGAACCCGACGTAATTAACTGAAACTAAATAACTAATTTAGTTATCCACATAAACCGATTACTAATAGTAATAATAGGTTTTTAATTAAAAGAACTACTTATTATGGAATTCTCGATAACAAAAGAACAACTCCTTCAACCATTGACTGTTGTCAGCTCGGTGGTAGAGCGTAGGCAAACGCTTCCGATTCTTTCAAATGTTCATTTAAAAATTGATGGTAATCGGTTGACATTGACAGCAACCGATTTAGAACTAGAAATGTCCGCTAGCGGCACTATTAAGTCTTCTTCTGGCAATTTAGAAATAACCATACCAGCTAGAAAATTACTTGATATTTGTAAAGCGGCGCCCAGTGGTTGCCTAATTAAGATCTCAATTATTGAGAACAAAGTACGTCTACAAACAGGAAGAGCTAAATTTGCTCTTGTCAGCATGGATGCTCGAGAATATCCAAATATTGAGATTTCGGGCGAAGTTACGCAGGTTCAAATTAGCAATATCGAACTGAAAAAGTTGCTTGGGTTAACCCATTTCGCCATGGCCCAGCAAGATGTTAGGTATTATCTGAATGGGTTGTTCCTTGATATTACTGAAGACACGTTGACAGTTGTTGGGACAGAAGGCCATCGTTTGGCGATGGCCAGATCCACGATCACAATCAATGGTTTATCAAGAAATTTGATCGTTCCAAGAAAAGCTATAATCGAAATGATGCGTCTGTTAGACGATTCCGAAAATACAGCCACACTTACTTTAGCTAATGACCATTTTAGGTTTGAAAATGAAGCCGTTATTTTCAAATCGAAGGTCATTGACGGCAATTTTCCAGACTACCAGCGCGTAATTCCAACGGGGGTCACTAACAAGGTTTGCTGTAGTCGTGCAGAGCTCAAAGAGGTACTCTCTAGAGTAGCGATATTGGCTAATGAGAAATACAAAGCAGTTCGTTTTAAGATGGGTAACGGATTACTTGGTATTATGGCCAATAATCAGGAAAACGAAGAAGCTGAAGAAGATCTCGAGGTCGACTATCAGGGAGATAATTTGGAGATCGGTTTTAACGCTAGCTATTTTTTAGACGTACTGTCGGCGCTTTCTACTGATCAAGTAGAAATCCATTTTGGCGACTCCAGTAGTAGTTGTCTTATCTTAGAGCCGGACAATGCGGATGTTCAATACGTCATAATGCCAATGCGACTCTAAATAATTGATCGGTGCAGATTAATCGGCTAGAAATCGCTGGGTTACGCAATATCAGCAGTGGATTAGTTTTGCCAGGTGGATCTGGTAATCTGATTTATGGCGCCAATGGGGCCGGTAAGACGACTGTTTTAGAGTCCATTTACTTGTTGGGGAACGCAAAAAGTTTTCGTGGTGGGAGTGGGCAGTCCCTGGTAAACGAAACATCGAGTGGTTTGAAGATATCAGCTAAAGTGCTGCAACCGGATCAAAGTTTTGTTGATTTTCAATTTTCCCGGCACGGTGCTGAAAAGAAAGTATCTGTTAGTAATTCTTCGGTTCCAAACCGTTCGACGCTAGTGCGGCTGTTGCCGACTATGTTTTTCGGCCATGAGTCGGTTTCTGCTCAGGTAACGTCACCCGAGGCGAGGAGAACAT
>JAHRWJ010000030.1 GCA_019090185.1 Immundisolibacteraceae bacterium | reverse complement strand
TCTGTAATATTCTCTTTTGCATATTGATAGCCATTCACCGCAATTTGTTCACACAGCGCAGGAGAGTTTAACAACTCTCTCAATTTAATTTCTAAGTCACCGGCATTCTCGCTTTCAAACAAAAGTCCATTCTGATGATGCTCTATATAATGGGGTACTCCATCAACCGCAGAGGCGACTAGGGGTTTTTTAGAAATCATGGTCTCGGTTAACACTCTAGCGTACGCTTCGGTCCGAGAGGCCAGCACGAATATTTTACAGCCAGCCATTAAGGCCATCACCTCACCGTAGTCAACCCCTTGACTATTTAAAACAATTTTTTTACTTCCCCCCGCCAACTTTTCAAATAAGCCCGGTGCCGGCTCATAGCCAACTATCTGAAGATGGAGGTCAGGAAAGTCATCGGTAATATTATTGAATGCGGTAATTAGTAGGTCTACACCTTTAAGGTACCAAGGCCCACCAATCAGTAAAATATACTCATTTTGAACTGGGACCGATTCGAACTCTTCAATTAGGCGGGTCGGAACAAAACCCGCATAACTGGAATACTTCTCTTTATCAACAAGAGACTCCAAAAAGTCTAACTGAGTGGGGTATACCAGCCGAACACTATCTGCATAATTCAATGTCTTTGGTGCAATAAATTTCATAAACCGAGATTTAATTCCACCCAAGATGCCAACATCTTTACTATCAACATCAATACTTCGCTCCAGGTTGCCAATAACCTCCATAAATATTGGCACACCAAAAATCATTTTTACCAGACAGGCCATTACCCCAATGTTAAATGGGTCCTGCACCCAGATAGCATCATATTTCTCTGTACTTCGATAACTTTTCAGTCCGTAAAAAAGGATATATAGCCAATACAACGGATTTCTAATGATACTAAGCTCACGAACCCACATGGGTAATGTCAATGCCCTAAAGCTAAACCCGCCAACCACTACTGATGGGATGACTTTTTCGCTATTGATAAAAAGCACATCCCCACGGATGCTTTTACTTAATGCGTCAAAGCGCTCAATAACTTGTGACGATTCTGGATTAAAATAAAGACCACTGGTAACTACTAGTACTTTTTTTTTTGACAAGGTGCCGAAACCTTTCCGCGTTTTATGAATTTAATTTATAGATACTGAGAATTTTCTACGATAGCGATTTGCTGTTTTTATCACCTGGCCAGTAACGGTTGGTAGGTGAGTCTGCATCGATAGTGTCCATTGCTAATAAGTTGTTTTTTCGGAAAAATGAGGTTAACTCTTCATGAGTTAAAGCCGCCTGCTCCGATGATATGTATGGATTAGTTACATCCTCATCAACAATACCTGAGTAGTTATAGTCGATGGTTGTGTAGAGACCACGAAATGCCGGTAAAACCGAAAAATAACTATTTAATTCAATTGAACGGCGAGTTTCTTCATCGCTCATCAATTCTTCATACAGCTTTTCACCAGGTTTCACCCCAATAACTTCAGTTTTAATATCTGCTGGGCTATAACCATACCTACCCGCTAGCTCTTCTATCATTACGTCTGCAATATCTTTAATCCGCGCGACCGGCATTTTAGTAATGAAGACCTCACCGCCCTTGGATAGCTCCGCTGACTCCAAAACCAACCTAACGGCCTCCTCAATACTCATAATAAACCGAGTCATCTCAGGGTCTGTTAAGGTAACCGGCCCACCCATCGCTATCTGTTTGTGGAAAATCGGTACCACTGAACCATTAGAGCCCAGGACATTCCCAAACCTGGTTGAAGAGAACACCGGACCCTCTAGACGGCTGGTGCTGTTGGCAGCGGTAATTAGCCTCTCTCCCATCAACTTGGTGGTACCCATCACGTTTGTTGGATTCACAGCTTTATCTGAACTGGTAAAAATCACATTTTTTACATTATTTTTTAGAGCTGCATTAATAATATTTTCTACACCAATGATATTGCTTTGCACCGCTTCCATTGGCGAACGTTCGCAAAGCACAACATGCTTTAGTGCTGCCGCATGAATGATAATATCGATTCCTTTAGACAGCTGAGTAATGACTCCCCCGTCGCGGATATTAGCCACAAAAAAATGGGCCCTTGGATCAGCTAAGTGGGCTTGATCGATAAAAAACAATTCGCTTTCATTCTGGTCAATACCAATTAACTCAGCAGGGTCATATTTTGGGTCTGCTAATAGTGCTCTGACCAGCTCTGATCCAACGGTGCCACTAACACCGGTAACAAGCACCCTCTTTCCCTTAAAAAAATTCATGTTTAGTTCCAAGATAGTTAACGAATAAATATAGAAAAATTTAAGCCATCAGATAGAAATTTTTGACCCTGCCAACCGCTTTACGCGAGCAACCTCTCCAAATGCAGGCACTGTAATTTATGGAGCTATTATAAATACCCTAATTTCAGGATTTTTCAGAGCATAGCAACTGAGCCTGGCATTTAGGAGCCTCTGAAAACTCTGTCTATGCGAGTCACCCTTTATAAAACCAACGACCATCACCTCATAATCTGTAGGTCAACCGCTGCTATCACTTCAAATATAGCGGGCGGAATCAACGGCTGTCTTTCACGCTCTGAGCCGGCCTTGGCCAGAAGCATCGTATTTATCTGGGCCGATCCATTTGACCCCATAAACCCATCTCGTAACGCCAGCAACTTGGCCGCTAATGGATTGGTGGTATTAGATAAAGAGGCAAAGCGATATTGCGACGAGACGACTATTTGACCCGCGACCGGATGTTGATGAACCACACGACTAAAGACGTTTTCACCGCCTCCTTGCTCGACCACAACCTGGACTTTTTTGCCTTCCTCCCAACGCTCTTTGCCGACCAGGGTATTTCCTGAACTTACTAATTCCTTGCCCTGCATTTCTTGCTGATAGAACACAATACAGATAAATTTGGTTTGATCACCAGTATCCACATAGCTCCATATTTGCGACGCCCCTGGGTAATTCAGCCTAAAGGGGGCCGGCAATTGATCAATTTCCCGAAAACCAATGATCTGCGGTGTGTCATCAAGTTTTCGCCAGGCCCGATCTTTAAAAAACTCAGTGAACAGATAGCCTAGGCCAACACTAACGGCGACCATAAAAATTACCGCCCACCAGCCCCGCAACCATACTCTACTATCATCAACAAAAATGGCCATTAGGTTCTTCGCTCAAGTCGGTTCATCCAGAACATCCAAATGACCAGCAACACTGCGAAAATGATCCAGCCGAAAGTCGCATGGTCATGTACCAACGAACTTTGCATGTCGGTGATATAGCCAATCAGCACGATCATAATGATTCGTATCCAGTTGCCCACAAGAGCAAGCAGCAGCAAACTGGCGACGCAAAGTAGCCTGGCTCGATTGGTATCAAAATATAGGTAGGCATAAAGCAGGGCAATGGCTAACCCACTTACCATAAACCGGAGGCCGGAGCAGCCATCGTCAACCACAAAGACACCCTTAGCCAGTTCGATTCTATATCCTTCCACATAGTGTGGAATCGGACTCAGCCCGAGGAATTGTTCAGTGATTTTCAACGAAATAAACCGGAAGACCGGGTTGATATAATCCCATAGTGGCAGCGCCATCAAACTGTAGAGCGCCGGAAAATAGGATTCAGAAGCAACACCCTCTGTAGCGCTGCGCACACCAAATAACGCAACCGGAATCACCGCAAAAGCAATTATTAACGCGCTAAATTCAACCACTTGGATATGCATAATTGCGCCCACGTGGATAACAACCGACAACAACATGAATAACAGCACCATGACCCATACAGGCTCAAGTGTTAACGCCCGCCGGCCAAATAACTGTTGAATCATCAGCCAGACTGACACTGGTAGGATCATTAGCCCCTGACTTGATTCATGAGAACTCCACCAATTCACCAATAGTGGTTCGATGAAATCATAATTGAAAATCACGAATACAGCATAAACTAGTATCAGCGGCAATAGACCTATAAGCCGTTTTGCAGCTAACGTTGAACTAATTGAAAACACTACTATTTCCCTCCATCTTCACACTATCACCACAAAATATCGCGCTTTGATCCACCTCAGTTAACCGCCGAGCCTGTAAGCTATAATTCATGTTTAACGTTCAGCAATTCTCCCCTTAACTCAACCATCACTAACCAAGCACCTTAACCGGCGGATCTGATCCATGGCATTTGCTCTGAATAGAATGACAGGACCACTGTTGGTGGCGATATCACTTGCGGCGATATTTACTTCGGGCTGCGCTAATGAATCAGTAGAAGAACGGTTACGGTCTGCCGAATTGCAACTAAATGAGCGGCACTACGCCACCGCGATTATAAAGTTAAAAAGCATCTTAAGTGACGAACCCGACCAGCTTCACGCATTAAAGCTACTTGGACTGGCCTATCACAAGATTGAATCCTACACAGAAGCGGAACACAGACTAAAGCGCGTAATTGGCACTCCAGTGAGCGACGAAAACACTCGACTCCGTTATGCCGACACCCTGCTGCAACTCAAGGAATACTCCGCAGCCCTGGTGATTGTGAGACAAATGTCATTTTCCAAAGCATCGCGCGCCCAAGCAATTGCCCTTGAGGCAATGGCTCTAGTCGGAACAGGAAACTTCAACGAAGCAGGTCAAATTGCCAAAGCCGCGCGACTGAATTTTCCGGATTCACCCGACCTGAGTGTGGCGTTGTCTAAGGTATATCTTGCGCAGGGCAAACGATTTGCGAGCATTCGCGCGGCCAGGCAGGCCGTCACTCAGGATCCCTCTAATCACCGAGTGCACCAACAGCTAGGGTCACTACTACTTAACGAGAAAATGTTTTCCAGTGCAATTGACTCGTTCCATCGAGCCTTACAAGCCAATCCTATTAAAGACCTTTCCAGCGCGGCACTGCGAACCCAATTAAGCCTGCTCAGAAGTTACTTAGCAACCAATGATCTAGAGAGCGCTAAAACCACCCTTACTGAGCTACAAATGGCCGCCCCTGAACATCCTGCAGTCACCTATTTTTCAGCGCTAATGCACTTTAGCGCCAAAAATTATGACCTCGCTTATCAAAACGCACTTGCGACGCTTGCCAAAATCCCCGATCACCAACCATCTGAATTACTCGCCGGGATTGTTTCCTATCGGCTAAACAACCTTGAACAGGCAAACATGTACCTCGGAAAGGTCCTCACTGACGCTCCCAAAAACTCGGCTGCCCGTAAACTTTACGCCGCTACCCAGCTAAAACTCAACAACCCTATCGGGGCGTCAAAAACGCTCCACGCCGGCCTCAGAAGTAATCCTGACGATGTTTCTCTTCGGGAAATTATCTCTGATTTACAACAAGCTGCAAGTAACCAAGACGATTCTGATCCGGCTAGCGCCTTAGAATTTGCTGACAATAAACTACCGAATTCCTTTGATAGCCTCATCAGCCTACTCGATGATAACCAATCTATAGATATACGAACTGAAATCATTGCAATGCGCCATCTGGTGGAAAGCGGAGACGCCTCTGAAGCATTGCCTCGAGCGATAGCGCTTATTGACAACCATCCCGGCAATGCCGAACTTTACAGCTTCGCTGGAATCATCGCCCAGCTAGCAAAACGCCCTGTCGACGCAGAAACATTTTATCTAACAGCAATCAAGATGGCTCCAAACGATGTTGATAGCTCGCTTAACTTCGTTAACCTGCACAAATTAGCCGGCACCACTGATAACGCGCACTCCAGTCTTAAGCAACTTTTGCAACAGACACCAGGATCCGTCGCGCTCCTAACCGGGCTTGCTCAGATTGCCCATGACAGCAACAATCTGGAGTTAGCAGCGACCTACTTTGAACGAGCGATATCTGCCAACAGTTCTCTTCCCGAACCTCGCTTAGCGTTGATCAGGCTATATCGGCAGGCCAATAACAACGTCGCCGCTGCACACCAATTAAGCGCGGCAATCGAGGCGTTTCCCACAAACACTCAATTTCAGATACTTCATGCCCAACAATTCATTGTTGACGGCAACCCTGGCGCAGCCATTAGCATCGCGCAACAGACCCTCACCAAGCTACCCAATTCTAATGAAGCTCTCGTTACACTGTCGATTGCCCTGAGCGCCCTCGGCCAACACGAAAAGGCAATTACTCCTTTGCGTAAAGCCTATCAACAGCTACCAAACTCTTATAAATTAACAGCACGGATGGCAGCGCTGGAAGCAAAACTGGGCAACAGTGACGAGGCAATATCCCTTGTGGAAAACTATCGTCTAATTAGTGATGATCAAGCTGGTGCACACGTCTTACTGGCGTCAATCAAAATGGCTTTAAACGATTTTGAAGGTGCCGCTAGTGAGTATGCAAGGGCCCATAAGGCTAGCCCATCCGAGAGGCTCATTTTGCTGCAGGCCGCGTCCATTCATCGGGCTGGTAACTCCGAACACGCAATCACCCTACTCAATCAGTGGGTTGCTGAGCATTTAGAGTTTAAAAAAAGCCGATTTGAGCTAGCTACGCTGCAACTTTTTTCAGGCAAATATAGAGATGCGGCGCACCATTATCAAATACTGCTTGACCAGGGCGGGGAAGTCGCTGACGTTTTCAATAATTTGGCATGGGCATACCAACAGCTTGATGACCCCAGAGGAATCTCCACCGCTGAAGCTGGACACTCTTTATTCCCGGAAGACCCTCTGCTTGCCGATACTCTCGGATGGGCGTTAGTCACGGAGAAACAGGATTTGAACAGAGCAATCGACTTGCTAAAAAAATCCTTTGATGAAACAGCAAGCCCCTCCATTGGCTACCACCTCGCACAAGCACAAGCACAACACAATAGAATTAAGGCCGCACTAGCCACACTAAAGACTCTGCTCTCTGATGGAAAACAATTTGCCGAGCGTGACGCCGCTGAAAAATTACGCAACCAGTTGGAGCCCAAACATTAGTCTCCGCTAAAAACAGCACCAACAGTTGGAGGACGCCCGGCCCATCACCGCAGCCGACGGCTGTTAACTTTTCCGTGGAACTTTAAAACCAACTGACAACTTCAGAGAACTACCACTTTAAAGCCACATTTGAGTAGCTGAAGGGCAGCTCTGAAAACTCAGCATCCACAACCTGGCGCCCCTAAAACATCCACACTTCACTCTACAACTCCACTCTTAGCTGCGTTTCACAGTCCGCCTTGCTTCAAGGTATACAGACTACTTGAATTTCGGGTCTACACATTCGGTAACAGAGCATTACCCTGTTCTTGCACTACCTTAGCGTCCTAAAACAGACCTTATCGGACGCTATCTAAGTCAAACAGCAGCCGGTATGCCATCGCTACCCGACAACCTAACGCTAGTAACACCGCAAAACTAAAGCCGATACCCGATGCTGACTAAAAGCAGCCACCCGAAACCTGCAGGCGACAAGCCCAGTAGCCAATTTTTAACTGCACCCTTACCACCGAATTAGCTTTCACACGCTTCAATTAAATTCGATAGTAGCCACCCACAACCTGGATCTGGGTGCCGAGGGGCTAACCGAGAACAATAATAAGTTGGCTCCTGACAGTTGAAGCCCAACCTAACTGCATTTGATCTGATCTCGTCCAACCACAGGAATTACGGACAAAAAAAAGCCCCGTACGATCGTACGGGGCTTTCTAAATTAAAAAGCTTTTTAAGCTGCGTTCTGCTTGCGCCGCGCCAAAGCAATACCAACCAATCCTAACCCAAGCAGTGCTAGCGGAGCTGGCTCAGGAATCGAGGTAGTAGAAGACCAACTAAAAGTACTTGTACCGTTTGCACTAAATGCCAACGCGATACCAGTAGAGATAGTATCAATACCATCAGTCATCGTACCAATACCTTCAACACTGACCGTAGAGGCGCCCTCAGCAAGAAAAGTAATACTAGTCAACGAGAACGTAATACCTTCACTTTCCCAAATATCAGCACTAAGAGCACCAACACCGCCAGCATAACTAAAATCAAAGAAAGTGGC
>JAHRWJ010000265.1 GCA_019090185.1 Immundisolibacteraceae bacterium | reverse complement strand
CTTGAAACCCATTTAGGTTTAGCGGCTAAAGCGTTAGGTCTTAAGATCGGTTCTCTAGTCGACAGTGGCGGAAAGATTAAGCCACTGCGTAAATTTCTTAATCAGATTTACAGCACCGGTGGAACCCCCGCCGATCTTGAAAGTCTTAATGATGACGAAGTTTTCGAGTTGGCGGAAAACCTTCGCGGCGGAGTACCGATGGGTACGCCGGTGTTCGATGGTGCGACAGAAGCCAATATCAAAGATATGCTCAAGCTCGCTGATTTATCACCTACCGGACAATCTGTGCTGCACGATGGACGTACCGGAGATGCATTCGATCGGCCCGTTACGGTCGGCTATATGTATGTTCTTAAGTTGAACCATCTGGTTGATGACAAAATGCATGCCCGTTCTACCGGGCCATACAGTCTGGTTACCCAGCAGCCACTGGGTGGTAAAGCTCAATTTGGTGGTCAGCGCTTTGGTGAAATGGAAGTTTGGGCGCTTGAAGCCTACGGTGCAGCTTATACCCTGCAGGAAATGTTAACGGTTAAATCCGATGACGTTAACGGTAGAACCAAGATGTATAAGAACATCGTTGACGGTAACTACACCATTGATGCGGGAATGCCGGAGTCTTTCAATGTTCTGGTTAAGGAAATTCGCGCCCTGGGTATCGATATCGAATTGGAAGGTACCTAAATTGGACGCATTAGCACGTCACGAGGGACTTGCAGTGGTGATCATTGCCGGTTCAATAGAAAACCTGAGATCTAAACGGGAGTTAGCCGCGTGAAAGAATTTCTGAGCTTGATGCAGCAGAATTATCAGACACAGGATTTTGATTCGTTTCGTATTTCCCTGGCATCACCTGAAAAAATACGTTCCTGGTCATGGGGCGAGGTGAAAAAGCCTGAAACCATCAATTATCGTACTTTCAAGCCTGAACGGGATGGTCTGTTTTGCGCCAAGATTTTCGGTCCGATCAAGGATTACGAATGTCTGTGCGGTAAGTACAAACGGCTGAAACATCGCGGCGTAATCTGCGAAAAATGTGGGGTTGAGGTCACGCTCGCTAAAGCGCGGCGCGAACGTATGGGCCATCTTGAGTTGGCCTGCCCTACGGCACATATCTGGTTCCTGAAATCACTGCCATCGCGGATGGGTATGATTCTGGACATGGCATTGGGCGAATTGGAGCGGGTGCTGTATTTCGAGGCCTACGTGGTCACCGAACCCGGCATGACACCGCTCGAACCCGGCCAGTTACTCAACGATGAGGAATACAGTAGCGCTCGTGAACAATATGGCGACGAATTTTCTGCCGGTATGGGTGCAGAAGCGGTCCGTATTCTTCTGGGTAAGGTCGATCTTGAGCACGAAGTAGTTACCATTCGTGAAGATATTGCCGAAACTGGCTCCGAAACCAAATATAAAAAATTGGTAAAGCGGCTCAAGCTAATCGAAGGCTTCATTCAGTCGGGTAACCGTCCCGAATGGATGGTGTTTACCGTGTTACCGGTGCTACCGCCCGAATTGCGGCCCCTGGTGCCGCTAGATGGCGGGCGTTTTGCAACTTCAGATTTAAATGACCTTTATCGCCGGGTGATAAACAGAAACAACCGTCTTAAAAGGCTGTTGGACCTGAACGCGCCTGACATTATCGTCCGTAACGAAAAACGGATGCTGCAAGAATCTGTCGACGCACTGTTGGACAACGGTCGACGCGGTCGCGCCATCACCGGCACTAACCGTCGTCCATTGAAATCGCTTGCTGACATGATCAAGGGCAAGCAGGGTCGCTTTAGACAGAATTTACTCGGCAAACGAGTCGATTATTCCGGCCGTTCAGTCATTGTTGTCGGCCCTCAGCTCAAACTACATCAGTGTGGGTTGCCTAAAAAAATGGCGCTTGAACTGTTCAAGCCGTTTGTGTTTGGCAAGCTTGAAGCGCGCGGTTTAGCGACCACCATCAAAGCGGCTAAAAAGATGGTTGAGCGTGCCGGCGCAGAAGTATGGGACGTGCTTGAGGAAGTCATTCGTGAGCACCCTGTCATGCTCAATCGCGCACCTACTTTGCATAGGCTCGGTATTCAGGCGTTTGAACCTCAGTTAATAGAAGGCAAGGCGATTCAGCTTCATCCGTTGGTCTGCACAGCCTTTAACGCCGACTTTGATGGCGATCAGATGGCAGTTCACGTGCCACTGACACTCGAAGCGCAGTTAGAAGCTCGTACCTTGATGATGTCGTCTAATAACGTGTTGTCTCCGGCGAATGGCGAGCCAATTATCGTCCCAACTCAGGACGTGGTACTCGGTATTTACTATATGTCCCGCGAAAAAGCCGAGGCCAATGGGACCGGCCGTATGTTTTCAGATGTGACCGAAGCTCGTCATGCCTATGATTCAGGTGCCGTAGATCTCCATGCTCGGGTCAAGGTTCGTATCACCGAATCTGTATTCGATGATAATGAAGAACTTCAGACCGTTACCAATCTGCGCGATACCACCGTCGGCCGTGCCTTATTGTCTCAGGTGTTGCCAGCTGGGATGCCGTTTGAAATGGTCGATCGGACCATGACCAAAAAGGCAATCTCCGCGCTGATCAATTTTTGCTACCGAAACATTGGTCTCAAATCGACGGTGGTTTTTGCCGATCAGCTGATGTACACCGGCTATCAGTTTGCGACTCGCTCAGGCACCTCCATCTGTATCGATGATATGGTCACCCCGGCGAGTAAAGTTAAGATTCTTGGTTCTGCCGAGAATGAAGTTAAAGAGATCGCGAAGCAATATGCCTCCGGCCTGGTAACCGACGGTGAGCGCTACAATAAAGTTATCGACATCTGGTCTCATGCCAATGAAGAAGTAGCCAACGCGATGATGACTGAGCTCAAAATCGAGCAGGTCGTCGATCACGAAGGCAATGAAGTCGAGCAGGAAGCTTTTAACTCTATTTATATGATGGCCGATTCCGGGGCGCGAGGTAGTGCTGCCCAGATTCGTCAGCTTGCGGGTATGCGCGGACTGATGGCCAAACCCGATGGGTCCATCATCGAAACGCCTATCACGGCAAATTTCCGCGAAGGGCTCGACGTTCTTCAGTACTTTATTTCTACTCACGGTGCTCGTAAGGGGCTGGCAGATACCGCGCTAAAAACAGCCAACTCTGGTTATCTGACTCGACGGCTGGTTGACGTTGCGCAGGATGTGGTGGTCACGGAAGAAGACTGCGGCACTGAAGTGGGCTTGGACGTATCCGCGGTTCGGACCGGAAGTGAGGTCATTGAGCCACTGCGTGACCGGGTGCTTGGTCGGATCCTCGCTGCTGATGTTACGGAGCCTGGTAAGAGTAAAAAAGTTGTGCTGGAACGGGGAGCAATGCTGGACGAAGAAACTGTCGACTTGCTCGAAGAGCGAGGCATCGACAATGTTTATGTTCGTTCCGCCATTCGCTGTGAATCCCGCTATGGTGTTTGTGGTGCGTGCTACGGTCGAGATCTGGCTCGTGGTCATCGCGTTAATGTCGGTGAGGCAGTTGGTGTTATTGCGGCTCAATCGATCGGAGAGCCTGGCACTCAGCTGACGATGCGTACTTTCCACGTCGGTGGAGCTGTGTCGCGTAGTGTTACCGCGAACAACATTACCCCCAACCTCGCAGGCCAAATTCAGCTTGAAAAAGTTAAGACTGTAGAGCATGCCAGCGGTCATCTGGTTAGTGTGTCCCGCTCGGGTGAGGTGGTTATTGTTGATGACGCCGGACGAGAGCGTGAGCGTTACAAAATACCTTATGGTGCTGTGCTCAACAAAGGTGAAGGCAGTAAGGTAGAGGCCGGCGAAGAAATTGCCGTCTGGGATCCCCATACCCATCCCGTTGTCAGTGAAATGGCAGGTATCGTACAACTTATCGAAGTGCTCGATGGCGTAACCACCTCAAGCGAAGTTGATGATTCGACCGGGCTTTCCAATGTGGTGATCATTGATCCTAAACAGCGCGGGTCGGCTGGTCGGGATTTGCGGCCTATGGTTAAGTTAGTTGATGGCAATGGTGATGACATCAATATTCCCGGTACTGATCTACCGGCCCAGTATTTTCTGCCAAGTGGCGCAGTTGTAACCGTGGTTGACAAGCAGGATGTCGGTATCGGCGATGTGTTGGCGAGGATTCCCCAAGAGTCTTCTAAAACTCGTGATATCACCGGTGGTTTGCCGAGGGTTGCGGATTTGTTTGAAGCGAGGAAACCGAAAGAGCCAGCAATCATGGCTGAACTTAGCGGTATCGTCTCGTTTGGCAAAGAGACTAAAGGCAAAGTTCGCCTGATCATCACTGATGAAGAGCGCGAACAGCACACTTTTCTAATCCCTAAATACCATCATTTGACTATTTATGATGGTGAGCATGTTCAGAAGGGCGAAATTATTGCCGATGGCTCGCCAGTACCCCACGACATCCTAAGATTGCTTGGAGTCGACGCCTTGGCTAATTACATGGTCAACGAAGTGCAGGAGGTTTACCGCCTCCAGGGTGTAAAGATCAATGATAAGCACATCGAGGTGATTTTGCGCCAGATGATGCGCAAGGTTGAGGTGATCACCCCTGGCGATACCCATCTGCTTCGAGGTGAACAGCTTGATCGAGGCGTAATGGCAGTAACTAACCAGAAGGTTATCGATGAAGGTAAGGAGCCTGCCGAATTTCAGCATCAGCTGTTAGGTATCACCAAGGCGTCTCTGGCGACCGAATCTTTTATATCGGCCGCCTCTTTCCAGGAAACGACACGGGTACTCACCGAAGCGTCGGTTAACGGCAAGCGTGACGAACTACGTGGTCTCAAAGAAAATGTGGTGGTGGGCAGACTGATTCCTGCGGGAACAGGGTTTGCGTACCATCAAAAGCGTCGGATAGATAAGGCACAGGAGAACGTGGCTGTGGAAGATATCTGGGACGCTCTGCCAACCGCTGAAGAGTCTGTTACCGGCGGAACAACGCCTGAAACTGGCTCCGGGGATTCCAGCGAAGAAGCGGCAGCAGTTTAATTTCAAAACAGTCACCCTCGGGCGGTCAAATTACCTTGACTGCCCGAGGCCCGCTCCATATACTACGCAGCCCCTCACAAACCGCATGGCAAATTTAGACGCGGTTTGATGTAATTCAAGCTGTAATTAAACAAGGCAGAAAGCTGGATGGCGACCATCAATCAGCTGGTGCGTAAGCCGCGCGTGCGGCCACGTAAGAAATCAAATGTACCAGCGCTAGCAGCATCTCCGCAAAAGCGGGGGGTTTGTACGCGGGTCTATACGACCACGCCGAAAAAGCCTAATTCCGCGCTACGAAAAGTAGCTCGTGTAAGGCTGACCAATGGATTTGAAGTCACTACCTATATTGGTGGTGAAGGGCATAATTTACAGGAACATTCGCTGGTATTGATCCGCGGTGG
>JAHRWJ010000264.1 GCA_019090185.1 Immundisolibacteraceae bacterium | reverse complement strand
TTGCTGTTTTATATTCGTCGAGTCCCTGGAGGGGCTTTTACGGAATGGTTGTTCTCAGCAGACCGTACCGGTGAGGTCGTGCAGGTGGATGCGCCAACGGGCAACTTTTGGTTGCGAGAAAGTGAGCAGCCACTGCTGTTGGTTGGGGGCGGTAGTGGGCTAGCGCCGCTGAAAGCAATTATTGAAGATGCTCTACAGCGCCATGTAAAGCGGGATTTGGTCTTTCTATTTGGTGCTCGAGCCCAGCGCGACCTCTATGCCATGGATGAGTTAAACAAACTTGGTGAGTCCTGGCAGGGCCAGTTCGAGATTATTCCGGTGTTATCGGATGAGCCATCGGATAGTGGCTGGGCGGGGCTTCAAGGGTTCGTGCACACGGCGATTACAGCTGACGTGGTGAGCAACCTGGTTGACCGACATGCCTACTTGTGTGGCCCGCCATTGATGATCGATGCGGCGATTGAGGTGATGAACAACGCGGGTATTCATAGTGACCATATTCACTATGACAAGTTTCTTGATGCGAGTAACCTGGCGTCCACATGATCTTGGGTTTTTGAGTCAGGCTCGAGTGATATTAAACAAAAAAAAAGGGCTGCTATCCTGTTGGATAGCAGCCCTTTTTATTTGCAGGCTGTTTAAGTGCTAGTTAACTCTGCGCTAGCCAGTTGGGCCAGCCAGCTTTGTCGTTCGCACTCATCGCCAATGCCTGTTCATCGCTATCGGCAAAATGGTTATCCCAGTGTTGGAGTCTGGGCTTGGCAATTTTTGCTTCCCACAAGGGTGGAATGAAAGAAGCTAAAAAGCACAACACAATACTGGGCATTTGCGGTGCCTCGGTGTGCGGCGGTAACTTTTGGTAGTGCATGTCCGGGTCCAGGTGGTGCTCGGAGTGGGTCGATATTTCAAACGAGACCGCTCTGGAAAAGGTGTTCAGATGATTCCATGAATGGCGCGGCGCTAGCTGGGTATCGGGATTGCGGACAATGCCGTAATGCTGGGTGTAGTTAAAACCGCCAAGAATCATGAAGCTCACCGCCCAGGTCGCCAATAAGTAGGGCAGCGCAGAAACACCGCCAGCGACGGTCAAGAAAATTCCGATCCAGACAGTCAGCGTGACGACACCCCATAAGAACCGGCTCTTCAATGACCAGTTACCTATGCCTAGTTTAGTAAGTCGTTGTTTTTCCAGTTTGATAGCATCTTTAGTCCCGGCCACGATTGAGCGAGGTACAAAGCCATACACCCATTCACCTCGTACTGGGGTATCGCCATCACGGGCAGTGCCAACATGTGGATGGTGAATATGGTTGTGAGCCAGGTCGTTGAGCGGAAGTCCGTAGACCGTTTCGTATAAAGTCGCGCAAATCAGCGAAAATCGATCATGGCGGTGCATCAGCTCATGGGCCGAAGGCAGGCTGCCCAGCGCAGTCAGGAAGCCAACCACCAGGGTCGCGCCGATAATGTTCACGGGTCCAAGTGTTCCGGTGGATATCTGCTGGGCAAAAGTCAGCCACAGGGCCCACGTTAACGGTAACTGGATGAACAGAATGACGTCACACACCCAGTCGGTCACATAGGTGCGTTGACTGTGGTCAGGCCCGCTTAAAAAATCGGCTACCGCAATGGCGATGAAGCCAATCAGACCAATCCAGACCCAACCACCGCCGATGATCATGCCGATAATGCCAACCGATAGCATGGTTGCTGCTATTAGGTAGCGAGCGTATTCCTTGATAGCGTCCATCACTTTATAGATCATCCTGTTGAATTTGATAAATTCTGGGTGCATTGGCACAGTAGAGTTGTTCGCACTTGCACAATGGGCCAAATAATAGCGATTACGGCCAAAAAAAGCTTCATTTTTAACAAGGCATGGGTATGATGGCCTCAAAATTAAATTTGTTTGCTGCGCTGCGGTAGTCAAAATAGAACTGTTCTAATACAGCGCCGTTAGCAATTCAAAAACATTTGAGATGTTCTTAAGGAGAGGCATGATGCAGACCCAAGCTGCTGTAGTGCGGGCCAAGGGCGGCCCATTTAGTGTTGAAGACGTTGTCATTTCAGAGCCAGCGGATGACCAGATTTTAGTCAAAATGGTCGCTGTGGGTATGTGCCATACCGACCTCACCATTCGCGATCAAAACATGGAAACCATGTTACCGATGGTGCTGGGTCATGAAGGCGCGGGTATTGTTGAAAAAGTCGGTTCTCATGTCACCAAGGTAAAACCCGGCGACCACGTGGTGATGACCTTCCACACCTGTGGCCAGTGTGGAAATTGTCTGGCTGGTAACCATCTCTCCTGTGAAAACGCATTCGGTCTCAATTTTGGTGGCGTCACTCATACCGGCGACTGCACCATTCATGCCGGTGATGAGCGTCTCGGCTGTAGTTTCTTCGGTCAATCTTCTTTCGCAGGTTACGCGCTGACTTACGAGCGTAATACGGTTCCGGTCGATAAATCAGTACCACTCGAACTGCTCGGCCCACTCGGTTGTGGCGTACAAACCGGTGCTGGTTCAGTGCTGAATGCATTTGATCCGCCAGCCGGTTCCGATATTGTCATCTTTGGCGCAGGAGCCGTCGGCTTGAGTGCGGTGATGGGCGCAGTGATCGCAAACTGCACCACTATCATCTGTGTCGATATTAAGCAGAATCGTCTTGATCTGGCGCTTGAGCTGGGCGCGACCCATGTGATTAACGCAGCCGACACCAATCCAGTAGAAGAAGTAATGCGACTCACCGGTGGTAAAGGAGCTTCTTACATGCTTGAAACCACGGGCAATGCGCAGGTGCTTGAAGGCGCCATCTACACCATCGCCATGGGGGGTGAGGGTGGCATTGTTGGTGCGCCAGCGATGGGCAGCACCGTTAACATCGATGTTAATTTCATGCTTTTTAATCGACGGTTGCGCGGCATCATCGAAGGCGACAGCAACTCAGACGTGTTCATCCCCAGGCTGATTGAGCTCTACAAGCAGGGTAAATTTCCGTTTGATAAATTGATTAAGTTCTACACGCTGGACCAGATCAACGAGGCAGCAGCCGATTCTGAAAATGGCTCTACCTTAAAGCCTGTTCTAAAATTTAGTTAAGTTCTTGAAGATAACGTCAGGCCGTTAAATAGCGGCTTGGCGTAAAAGCGGGTTCGGGGAGAGGGCCGCTTGTTAGTTGTTTAAACAGTGCTTTAAACACTAATCATGCCCTGGTTGGAAATTCCCCTTAATGTTTTGATCGAGACAGGGAAAGTCTCGTGTTTAGCCGCATTAGAAGTTTGTGCTAATGCAGAAATTTGACAAAAGTCATAAAGCTGTTAAAAACAGATGGTTAATAATAATAATTAATGCAAGTTATTAAGTTTTGCTATCAACAGAGGCATTTAAATGATGAACAATAAAACAAGCTTGACCAGCTCGCTGAAAGTTGCCCTGGGCAGCGCAGCGGTGTTGGCGGCGGTGGCAACCCCTGCCGCCGCAGTTGATTTTGAATATAGCGGTTATTTACGGGCTCACTATTCGATAAACCTGTCTAATAACACTAGTTTTCGTAATGGGATCACTGAGGAAACTTTTGGCGGCGAGGGTGAGTTATCAATGGCTCGTTATTCGGGCAAGCTTGAAGCTTCCATTAACTTCGGCAAATTTCAGATCTCTAGCGTCATGCG
>JAHRWJ010000263.1 GCA_019090185.1 Immundisolibacteraceae bacterium | reverse complement strand
GACGGCCCAGATGAACCACCTGGCCAAACACCCCATCACTGCTGATGACCGGCTGGCCCAGATAAACCTGCTCAGCACGACCAAGATCAATCTGTACTTGCTGAAAATGCGGGTCTAGCGCGACATGCACGATGCGGGCAAGCCGATAGCGAACCGGTAAATTACTGACAGTGACTGAACCAAGCAGGGTGCTCAACCGCTCATTTTCGGCCACCAAAGTATCAAAGTGCTGCTGTTGAATCGCCAGTTGTTGATTGATCGCCTGCAATTGCTGGCTTCGCTCGATCAGTGAGACTCGCGAGGCAACCAGGGCCTCGATACGTTGCCACTGGCTCATTGGCCAGTCGGCCACGGCCTGCGCCGGTGCAAGCAGTGTCAATATCAACCCCCGCGGCTGCTCCAGCGCTCGGTAACGCTGATCAGCAATCAATGCGGCAATAGCAAGACCCACTAGCAACAGCAGCCGTAAGGTGATCGCCGGACCACGAATAAAAAGCGTAGTCATGGGGCTTTACAGGTCACGAAATGGTCTCAGGTAAAGGCATGAACAGATCGGCGCACCTAGGTTGAATCAAGGTTAAATCGAATCACAGTATCCAGAAATGATGGCTATGACCAACGAGCAACCGCAAGAGATCTAGAGTCCGCCGCCAATTCAATCAAAACCAAAAATTTTAGATGGTTTTAATCACTGAAAACGTCACTCGCCTTATCAATAAAATCCAACGCCATTTCACCGCCATGGGCCACACACATCATCGGGTCTTCAGCAACCACCACCGGCAGACCGGTCTCTTCGGCCAACAGCTGATCAAACCCACTCAGTAACGCGCCACCACCGGTCAACACCATGCCTTTTTCAGCTACATCTGCGCTAAGTTCTGGTGGAGTCTGCTCTAGCGCATTACGTACTGCGCCAACGATCCCCTGCAAAGGTTCCTGCAGTGCCTCCAGTACTTCATTGCTGTTTAAAGTAAAACTGCGCGGAATACCTTCGGCCAGATTGCGACCTTTAACTTCCATCTCACGCACTTCATTGCCCGGATAGGCACTACCGATCTGATGCTTAATTTGCTCTGCGGTTGCTTCGCCAATCAGAGTGCCGTAGTTACGGCGCACATAATTGATAATCGCATCATCAAAACGATCTCCGCCGATACGTACTGAATCAGAGAACACCAGGCCATCTAAAGAAATCACCGCTATTTCGGTGGTACCACCACCAATATCTAGCACCATCGAGCCGGTCGCTTCGTTTACCGGCAAGCCAGCCCCCAAAGCGGCTGCCATCGGCTCTTCGACCAAGTACACTTCCCGCGCACCGGCACCCATCGCCGATTCTTTAATAGCACGACGCTCTACCTGAGTCGAACCACAGGGCACACAGATAACAACACGTGGGCTGGGGCGAAAAAAGCCACTGGGGTGAACCTTACGAATAAAATGTTGCAGCATTTTTTCGGTGACGAAAAAATCGGCAATGACGCCATCTTTCAGGGGACGAATCGCTTCAATATTCCCCGGCGTACGGCCCAGCATCCGTTTAGCTTCAATACCGACCGCCTGCACGGTTTTACGACCACCGCCCTGATTAGAGTGTCGAATGGCCACCACCGATGGCTCATTAAGCACGACTCCCTGGCCCCGCACGCAGATCAGCGTATTTGCCGTACCCAGATCTATTGCCAGGTCACTGGAAAAAAACCCTAACAACTTCTTTATCATAAGAACCAATCAACTCAGTTTGCGGCGCTCACAGCAACACGACGCCAAAAAATACAGAAAATTTAAGTCAGCTGGTATCCCCCAACCACTCAAAAAATATCGACTACTTATTATTTTTCATCTGCCCCACGGTTTTTCAAACTTATCTACCTGATAAAGCAGCCTTCAAAACCTCTAAAAAAACCTTAATATCAGCGGTAACCGTTTGCTTTTATTAAGAAAATGTAACAACGCTTGCTCCCTCCGGCAACCCATTCTTGGCCGCTGAAGTCCCAACACCGAAAAAATGATTCCATTACAATGCATCGCAACCACATTTCGACACTGTTTAATCGACCTTTCCGCTCAACATCTACTTTTCTCGGTCGATTTAACTGCGAATAAGTGTTCAGCGTTTAAATAGATTAATACCGCATTCTGTGAATCTAATTAGTAACGTCCCAACCCTTGCACCCGAGTTGAAAACAACATGTCCGTAGACCGCTCCGATGTTGAAAAGGCCGCCCATTTAGCCCGTATTGGCCTGTCATCCACCGAGACTGATCACCATCTGCAAGATCTGCAGCAGATTCTCTCATTGATTGAGCAGATGCAGGCGATTGACACCAACAATATTGAGCCCCTATTCAGCCCGCTGGATGCCATACAGCCGATGCGCAAAGACCAGGTCACCGAAACCGATCACAGAGAACGGTTCCAGTCACTGGCACCGGCTACCGACAAGAAACACTACCTGGTTCCTAAAGTGATCGAATAGCAGACCACTGACCTGCTCCGATCACCCCAAACCTGACCACAACCGTTTTTATGGATCTTTACGGCGATTACAGATGATTGATTACTCCATCACCGAACTGTCAAATGCGCTTCGCAGCGGCAAATTTAGTAGCGTAGAACTCGTTCAACACTATTTACAGCGTATCGAGGCTATTGACCCACAGCTCAATAGCTTCATCACCATCACCGAACAGCAAGCGCTGGCAGCCGCGGCTAATGCAGATGCGTTATTACAACAGGGCAACGACTCTCCGCTACTGGGCATCCCGATCGGTCATAAGGATATTTTTTGCACTGATGGGGTACGCACCAGCTGCGGCTCCAAAATGCTCGATAACTTCATCGCCCCCTACTCAGCAACCGCGGTTTCCAAGCTCAACGACGCCGGCACGATTAGCCTGGGCAAACTGAGCATGGATGAGTTTGCGATGGGCTCATCAAATGAAACCAGTTTTTACGGTGCGGTGAATAACCCATGGGATACGGAAAGAGTCCCGGGTGGTAGCTCTGGCGGTAGCGCAGCTGCCGTCGCCGCAAAGTTGGTGGTGGCTGCAACAGGCACCGATACTGGTGGCTCAATTCGGCAACCCGCTGCCTTTTGTGGCGTTACCGGCATTAAACCCACCTATGGCCGGGTATCTCGATACGGCATGGTGGCTTTTTCATCATCACTGGATCAGGGCGGCATCTTCGCCCGCAGTGCAGAGGACGCAGCCCTGCTGCTGCAAACCATGAGCGGCCACGACCCTCTGGACTCCACCAGTATTGATCAACCAGCACCAGACCTGACCAGTGGTATAAACCAGTCGATTGCAGGACTACGCATCGGTGTGGTGAAAGAATTTTTTAGTGAAGAACTGGCCGGCCAGGTTGCAACGGCAGTGCAAACTGCCCTCGCAGAGCTGGAGAAACTCGGCGCTGTATTGGTTGATATCAGCTTACCAAAGAATAAATTGGCTATTCCGGCCTACTATGTCATTGCCTCCGCAGAAGCCTCTGCCAATCTAGCTCGCTATGATGGGGTCCGTTACGGCCATCGTGCTGACGACCCGGTCGACCTGGAAGATCTCTATAAACGCTCCCGCACCGAAGGTTTTGGCACCGAGGTTAAACGCAGAATACTGACCGGCACCTTCGTCCTCTCATCCGGCTATTACGATGCTTACTATCTGCAGGCCCAGAAAGTCCGGCGGCTAATTCGTGACGAGTTCGTCGAACAATTTAAAGAGGTAGACCTGATTGCCGGCCCGACCACACCGACCACTGCGTTCAAAAAGAGGGCCCATAGCGATGACCCGGTGGCGATGTATCTGTCGGATATCTACACCACTGCGGTCAATCTTGCCGGACTACCGGCCCTGTCAGTACCCGGCCCAGCGGTCGATGGTCTACCGGTTGGCCTGCAGCTGATTGGCAACTTTTTACAGGAAAACCTACTGCTGCGCACCGCGCACCAACTCCAACAAGCGACTGACTGGCACCTGCAATCTCCTGATCTTTAAATTATAGTGAAGGTTTTAAACAGCTAGATCACTGACGAGTCGAATACTGAGATTCAATCCACTGCTGGTAGGAGCCATCCATCACCGCCTGCCACCAGGACTCATTGTTGAGATACCAGTTCAAGGTTAGCGCCAAACCATCATCGATTTGAGTTGCGGGCCGGTAACCTAAATCACGTTCGATACGGGTGATATCTATGGCGTAGCGCCAGTCATGGCCAGGACGGTCGGCAACAAACTCCATCAGGCTTCGACACGGCTCACCTCGACTGGCCGGGGAATCGGGAAAACGGTCCTGCAGTTGCTTGCTTGCACCAATAACCTGGTCCGCCAGGTCACAGAGCCGCTCCACCAACTCAATGTTGGTCAACTCGGTGCCACCGCCAATATTGTAGGTGCAGCCAGACCTGCCCGACCGCAACACCCGGTCGATACCCCGACAATGATCATCAACAAACAACCAGTCACGAATGTTTTTGCCGGTGCCATAAATAGGCAATGTCTTACCACGCACCAGATTACAGATAGTCAGGCCAATCAGCTTTTCGGGAAACTG
>JAHRWJ010000262.1 GCA_019090185.1 Immundisolibacteraceae bacterium | reverse complement strand
GTGATTCGCCTGACAGGTAAACCGGTTCGCCGCCAATGGCGTCGATAAATTTGACCAGGTGATCAACAAAATCATCGATGGTGTAGGCGCAATCAGGTCGATCGGTGTAGCCGTGGCCGATCATATCGATTGAGTAGACGTGGAAATGTTCAGCATGAGCAGCAATGTTGCGCATATAGGCCTCGGCGTGGCCGCCGGTACCGTGCAGAAAAATCAGCGCTGGACCGCTACCAGCTTCGATGACGCGGGTCCGAATTCCACCGGCATCGATGTACGTTTGGCGATAATCTACGCCCATTAAATCTACCCAGATACTGCTCATTTTTCCTCTCCCATTATCTAGCAGGTTTTCATTTAGGAGCCTGGCCTACGACTCCTTCAGTCATACGTTGAAGCGAAAGTGAACCACGTCGCCGTCTGCAAAGACATACTCTTTGCCTTCCTGACGCCATTTACCCGCATCTTTGGCGCCAGCCTCACCGTTATATTCAATGAAGTCGTCGTAGGCAATCACTTCTGCCTTGATAAAGCCACGTTCGAAGTCGGTATGAATGACGGCGGCGGCCTGGGGCGCTTTGCTACCGGCTGCTAATGTCCATGCGCGTACTTCCTGTACGCCAGCGGTGAAGTAGGTCTGCAACCCGAGCAGTTCATAGCCGGCGCGAATAACCCGGTTGAGACCGGGTTCTTCAAGATTCATCTCAGTCAGAAATTCGGCCTTCTCTGCCGCGTCGAGCTCGACTATGTCGCTCTCAATGGCGGCACTGATCGCAACAAGTTGGGCGTTTTCGGAAGCGGCAATCGCCGCGACTTTATCCAGGAAAGAATTATCGGTGAACCCATCCTCGGCGACGTTGGCGATATACATCACCGGCTTAATGGTCAGCAGGTGAAGCTCGTAGAGGGATTCGACCTCTTCTTCGTCCAGGCCAAGCGTGCGCACGGGCAGGGCTTGATCTAAATGGTCCTTGAGCCGTTGCAACAGCTTTTCCCGCACCATGGCGGGTTTATCGCCGGTGCGGACCAGCTTGGCAGCCTGATGCAAATTACGCTCGACCGCCTCCATGTCGGCCAGCGCCAGTTCGGTGTTAATCACTTCAATGTCGGCCACCGGGTCAATTTTGTTGGCAACATGGGTGATGTCGTCGTCTTCAAAACAGCGCACTACGTGGGCGATGGCATTGGTTTCGCGGATGTTGGCCAGGAACTGATTGCCGAGTCCTTCGCCTTGGGAGGCGCCAGCCACCAGGCCGGCGATATCAACAAACTCCATCACCGCAGGAATGGTTTTTTTTGGTAGCGCAATTTTGGTGATCGCATCGAGTCGAGGGTCAGGGACTTCGACCATGCCGACATTGGGTTCGATGGTGCAGAACGGATAGTTGGCCGCTTCGATACCGGATTCGGTAAGGGCGTTAAACAGGGTGGACTTGCCGACGTTGGGCAGTCCGACGATGCCGCATTTGAAACCCATGGTGTTGATCCTCTTTCGGTAGCCGCAGGGTGACGCGGGTTGCTGCGTTAAACCTTGCTGTGGAGCTGATTCATGATTGGTTGGAAGTCGCCGTTTAACAGTTCAGTGGCGAAATCTACTGTCCGTTCAACCGCGCTGATAATTGAAATTCGGTCGTCCGGGGAGGGTTTACCTAATACGTAATTGAGCACTTGCGCGCTGGAGCCAGGGTGGCCGATGCCGATTCTCAGGCGGTGAAAATCCCGGCTGCCGAGTTTGCTGATAATGTCGCGCAGACCATTATGGCCGCCATGGCCGCCTCCGGTTTTCAGTCGCACGGTGCCTGCATCGAGATCGAGTTCGTCGTGGGCAACCAGGATCTCATCGGGGGCGATTTTGTAATAGCGGGCGTAGGCAGCGACCGCATCGCCACTTAGGTTCATAAAAGTGAGTGGCTTCAGTAGTGCGCCGTCACCGCCTGAGAGGGGGGCGATGAGTGCTTTGAACGATTTTTTTTCCTGCCAGCTACTGTGCATGGCAGTGGCAAAACAGTCAGCAAAAAGAAACCCGGCATTGTGCCGGGTTTCCTTGTATTTGCTACCTGGATTACCCAGGCCTGCGATGAGACGAATCATCGTGCTTGCGAAAAAAGGCTAGCGTTACTCGTCGCCTTCACTGCTTTCGGCGTCTGCATCACCTTCAGCGGCTGCTTCAGCTTCATCGAGATCTTCGTCAACCACAACACGCATTTTATGAATGTTAACAACCGCCTGATCGTGAGCATCATCCAGGTGACGGATGGTTACGCCCTTAGGCAGGGTGATCTCAGATAGGTGGATGCTGTGGTCAATTTCCAGGTCAGACAGGTCAACTTCAATATATTCCGGCAAATCAGCAGGCATACACTCAATATCGACTTCAGTCATCAGATGGGAAACTGCGCCACCCTGCTGCTTAACGCCAATAGCGGTGTCTTCGTTAATGAAATGCAGTGGCACGGTGGTGTGCATTGCGTGATCCATCGCAATGCGCAGGAAATCGATGTGCATCACCTGAGCTTTGTAAGGATGGTACTGGATATCACGCATGATCACGGTGTCGCTAGTTTTGCCGACGGTAACTGTCAAAATGTGTGAATGGAAAGCTTCTTTCTGAAGTTTGGTCCAAACATCATTGTGATCCAGGGAGATCGAAACAGGCTCTTTGCCTTCTCCGTAGATGATCGCAGGAAAACTACCAGCTTCACGCATCTGGCGGCTCGCACCCCGACCGCGTGTTTCGCGCAACTGCGCGTCAAATCCAAATTTATCACTCATGGTAAAACTCCAGTTTTGCCGGTTTGGGCGCCGCGACCAGCGTCCGGTTGGCAGGAGGTAAATGTCAAACCAGCATAGCTTTACTGAATTGAGCCCATAACTTACCTTGTGGCTGCGTTATGGATTGATCCAGAGTCCGAACTGGGAAGACAACGAAAGGCGCGCGATTATATCGGAATGGCCCAACTTACGACAGCGCTAAAATTAGTGAAGTTGGTTAGCCGCTGGTTTGGTCTAATCGGCGTGGGTTTGGCAGGCTGGTTATTGGCGGCTTTAATCGACGTAGAGCGAGCTTACCGAGTGATCGCCGCTGATGCGGTGGATGGTTTCGGCGAGCAGCTCGGCGATGCTGAGCTGGCGAATGCGGCTGCAGTTACGGGCTTCACTCGATAAGGGGATGGTGTCGGTTACCACGAGTTCATCAAGTACTGAATTGTTGATATTTTTTAGCGCATTGCCGGATAACACGGCGTGGGTGATATAAGCGCAAACCGATTTAGCACCGTTAGCTTTCAGTGCCTTGGCTGCATTGCAAAGCGTACCGGCAGTATCGACCAGGTCATCGATCATAATGCAGTGGCGGCCTTTAACTTCACCGATAATATTCATGACTTCGGACTGGCCCGCCTGGGGTCGACGTTTGTCGATAATTGCCAGGTCGGCGTCGTCTAGCCGCTTGGCCAGCGAACGAGCACGGACTACGCCGCCAACATCCGGAGACACCACCACCGGGTTTTCTCTGTTTTGACGCCAGACATCACCGAGTAATACCGGAGAAGCGTAGACGTTATCGATAACAATATCGTAAAAACCCTGAATCTGATCGGCATGCAAATCAACGGTGAGTGCATGATCAGTACCAGCGGCGCTGATCATTTTGGCGACGACCTTGGCAGAGATCGGGCCTCGGGCCGAGCGCAGGCGTCTGTCCTGACGCGAGTAGCCCATATAGGGCATCACCGTGGTGACTCGCTTGGCGGATGCGCGCTTCATTGCATCGACCATAATCAGCAGTTCCATCAGATTATCATTTGATGGTTGGCAGGTGGATTGAATGATGAAGACATTTTTGCCGCGCACGCTATCAATGATGTCGACCTGCACTTCGCCGTCGCTGAACTGGTCGACCAGTGCCTTGCCCAACGGTACGTTGAGGTAATCACAAATTGACTTGGCGAGGTCAGGGCAGGCGTTGCCTGCAAAGATCATCATGTTGCTATCGGACATCTTTGCGTTCCTGGCTGGTTGCATGGGAGCGAGCTAAAAATAATGGTTGGGGTGGCAGGATTCGAACCTGCGCATACGGGGATCAAAACCCCGGGCCTTACCGCTTGGCGACACCCCAATCGTTTTTAATCGTCTATCTCTGGATGCAGTACCGACTGCACCACAAAACTTTGCCATCTTGTTGGCACAAGCTGCTCTACCTGTTCGGCAGCAGCCCGGCTTTCAAACTGACAGAACAATGAAGCTCCAGTGCCCGACAGCTGTGCGGTGCCATGCTGCTGCAACCAGTTGAATGCCTCGTCGACCGGTGGATAGAGACTGGTGACCACCGGTAAGCAGTCATTTTTCGTCAGGTCAGACTTGATGTCAGGCTGGCTAACGCTTTCGAGCGGATGATTGCTCTGGTTGAGCCCATCAAGATAGGCGCGAATTGTGATGCTCGGACTGTTTCGTGTCAATTGTTCTGACGTGAAAATTGTTGCTGTTGGCACCTGACAATCCGGGGTCACAATCAGGTACCAGCGGTGAGCAAGCTCCAACGCGGATAATTTTTCCCCAATGCCCTCGGCCCAGGCCGTTTGGCCAAAAATAAATAGCGGCACATCAGCGCCCAACTTCAGGCCAATTTCGCACAATTGCTCTCTATTTAAATTCAGGGCCCAGTACTGGTTGAGGGCGATTAATGTGGTGGCCGCATCGCTACTGCCGCCACCCAGCCCAGCGCCAGTTGGGATTTTTTTGGTCAGTTCTATCTCTATGCCGGCCGGTTTGGTGCAAAGCGGCATCAGAAGTTGCGCCGCCCGCACACAGAGATCTTGTTGTTCTGACCAGTCAGCAGGTTGGTTGCGTAAAGTTATTTGCTGATCTTTACGTGGGTGAAATTTGAGTTCGTCGTAAAGGTCAACAATCTGAAACAGGGTCTGCAAAAGGTGGTAGCCATCGGCGCGACGGCCGGTGATACGCAGGAACAGATTAAGTTTGGCCGGCGCTAGCCAGGTTTTGGCGGAATTCATTTGGTAATGTTAACTGGATAGGCAGGCCAGAGGGGCGGGAGTGGTGATTATTGCGTTGTGGCTTGCCATTTGGAAATCACCATACGGATTTCCGTGTCATGGTTGGAGATGAGTAGTTTCCGGGGTAGCCGAACAGTGCTATCACGGTGGTATTTTTGATAGGTGATCGTCCAGCCCTGATCAGTCATCTGTTTGACCAGGCCACTAGTGGGATCGGTGATGATGTCGCTGGCTTCACCGGGTGTTGCGGTTAACCAGCGTGGAAACTGCTTGAAGGGGATGTAGATGTCAGCAACAGAGCTGAGCAGCTGCTGGATGTTTTGTCCGTAACGAACCGGTTGCCCAGCAAGCTGTAATGTTGCCTGCGCGCCGTTTTGATGATTGTTTTTATCAGTGAGATCAGAGGCCCGTAGTCGGGTTCGGCCAATAGGGTCGCGGATGGTTATCTCATTGCCATCGGGCAAGTGATGCCAGCGTAGGCTGCCGCTCCAGGCCTGCTCGCCATGGCGAACCGATAAACGACTACGGATTTGCCAAAACTCTGGTGGAGCCTGGGTCTGCTGTTGACCGGTCAGCTGCCCCGGCAGTTGCGTAGGCGGTAAGCCGGCTGATCCGGGCTTTGGTTGGTTGAGTCCGCCACAGCCGCCTAGCAGCAGCGCCAGCAGAAGGCCGCTGTGGCGTAATGCAGTCCCGGTCACCTGGATTTGGTAAGTGCGTTCAGACTATTGAGGACCTTCTGTATATGAATGTCGTCAGGTGTTTCTGCTAATCCCTTTTCTAGCAATACTCTAGCTTGCTGGTCGTCGCCGGTAGCAATCAACAGTTCAGCAAGGTGGGCATAGACTTCGCCGTCGGGCATGATTTCTAGCGCTGCACGCAGCAGTGGTAGCGCCGCCCCAAAATTGCCCAGTCGATATTCTGTCCAGCCCATGCTGTCGAGAATAAAGGGGTTTTCTGGCTCCAGTGCCAGCGCCTTGGTGAGCAGGCGGTGGGCCTCATCGAGGCGAACACCTCGATCGGCAAGGCTATAACCGAGCGCATTCAGTGCCAGCGCATTGTCCGGGTGAATTTGTAAAATAGCTTCAACATCGGCTTCCATGGCAGCGAAGTTACCCGCCTGCTCGTGGGCATTGCTGCGACTGAACAGCAGATCAATATCGTTATGGAAGCGCTCTAATGCGGCGGTGGCGGTGCTAATGGCCTCCTCAAACCGTTTCGCCTGAATCAAAATGTCGCTGGTCGCGATTGCTATCTCAATTTTCTGCGCCTCGCGATCGGTATCGGTTGCTGCCAGCAGCGCCAGGGCGTCGTCTACATCACCTTTATCGGCTGTTAGGTAGGCAATGCGAGTCGCCGCATCAATGCGGTAGTCCTTGTCGGAAATTGTGCTGTACCACTTGATCGCCTGATCAGGTTTGTTCTGCTTTTCAGCTAGCCGGCCGAGATAAAAATGGACTCGGTTTTCCTGAAAATTCTGTTTCTCCAGCGCTAGTAAATGGGTTTCAGCGCTGGTCAGATCACCCAGTTGTAAATTCAGTAAGCCAAGTGCAAACAGTACTTCACCATTGTCAGGGTCGGCTTGGCGGATGCGATCAAACTCAGTGCGGGCCTGTTTAGGCTGGTTGGCATCCAGTAGCATCCGAGCTAATGCAAAGTGGATCTGCTTTTCATCTGGGTGGGCCTGGGTGTAGGTGCGTAATGATTCCACGCCTTCCGCCGGGCGCTGATTCAGTGCCAGCGCCTGAGCATGCATCAACACCCCTTGAGCCCAGCCTGGATCGAGGCCGATGGTTAATTGGGCGTAGCGAAGTGCTTTCGGGTAATCCGCGAAGCGGATCGACATGGCCGCCGCCGCATATTGGGCCTCCCGGTCGTTGGGGCGGGCATCGGCAATCTCTTCGAGCACGATGAGCACCGCTTCCTGGTCAGATTTATTGGCAAAAAACTGTGCCAGGGTTAAATACTGCTTACTGCTGTTTAAATTGCGCAGTTTTAGCAGCGCCATCAGGTGCTCGCGGGCCGCTGCTCGATTACCGTTTTGAATATATACCGCAGATAGCACCTGTCGTGGCTCTACCCGCTCGGGTTCAAGTTCGGTCCAGAGTCTGGCAGCCCGTTCGGCGAGTTGGTAGTTTCTTGAGTAGAGCGCAATCTTGGTAGCGCGGCGGGCAATTTTTGGATCGTGAGACTGTTCCACAGCTACGATATAATGTGCCGCTGCAACTTTTGGTAATTCGCGTTTAACGGCGATTTCCGCCACCATTAAGTTGTACAGCAGGGCGGCGGTTGAACCGTCAGTTAGTGGCTTGGCGTCGCTTGCAGGAACTCCGGAGTGGTGCAGGTGATTGTTGGCTTCAGCCAATTGGTAGGGGCTGTGATCATCGCCAGCGGTCAGGTTATTACCATTGTTGCCGATGGAATCAGTGGCGCAGCTGGCGACGCTGAGTAGGGACAGAAATAACAGGTTGGAGACAGATCTGTTCATAGTCTTAGGCTGTCCTTGGGTCGATGATGACGAATAATGGCTTTGCAGGCCCATGTTCGTCAATGTTCAACTGGAGGGCTGGGTTGGGCGCAGCGTTCAGCGTTTCACCGAGTATTTGGATAATAGTGTTACTTTTAATAGTTGAAATGTAGCTAGCGGCTATCAACCACAGGGTTTTAGTTTTCAAAACATCGTCATGCATCTTCTTACCATTGGTCTGACTCATCGCACGGCTCCAGTTGGGGTTCGTGAGCGAATTGCGCTCGCGCCCGAACAGCTGTTGCCGTCACTGCATGAGCTGGTAAATCTGGCACCGGTAACCGAAGCCAGTTTACTTTCGACCTGTAATCGCACCGAAATGTTCATTGTGGTCGATGATCCTGATAATCCAGCGCCGCGCAACTGGTTTATGCAGCTAAATAATGCCGGTAGTGATTTATTAGCGCCGTTGGTTCATCAGCTGCGTGACACCCAGGCGGCACGACATCTTTTTCGGGTTGCTTCCGGGCTCGACTCGATGATTCT
>JAHRWJ010000261.1 GCA_019090185.1 Immundisolibacteraceae bacterium | reverse complement strand
TCCATTGTGGATTTTTCTAGAACTCCCCGGTGGCAGTCCACCGGGGATAGGTTCGCCTTAGCGGCCGGTGGTTTTTGGGTCAGACGTTGTTAACGTCCACTGGCATTTCAAGATGATCATTCAATAAGGTGATTTTTTTCTTATTAATCATCCAGGTATCACTTTCTTTAATCAGACTGTGGTCGTAGAAACCATAAACCTGACTGGTCGCTTGACGGGCATAAGTCAGGCATTGCCAGTGGCTACGCAGGGTAATGCTGCTGTCATTAAAGGCTTCAACGGTGACCCCATTGACCATATGGCAGGTGCGCGATAGCGGCATTGAAAACGGCGCCACGCCGGATTCAATGCGCCAGGTGCGATCTTGCAGCGCGACCCGGCTGGTAAGATAAAAATGCGACAGGGTCTGCATGGGGTCGTCACCGAGCAGGACTTCACTGATCCAGGCCGGACACCAGAACTCACAGGTTTCGGTGTAAAGCTCGGTCCAGCTTTGCCATTGCCAGCGATCGATCAGATCAGCTTCGCGGTAGATAACTTCCTGACCAATTTCCAGAGCGGTTGATTTATCCATGATCAACTCCCTGCCTGGTTAGATGAACGGGTCGGCTCGGTTTTCGTTGGCCTGTCCAGGGCCCGTTGCTGGCCACTGGTCATCATCTTGAGCCAGGCTCGATAGCTGGCGTGAAACAGGGTTTCATCGGACATGGTAAGCGGGCCGGCGGTCGAGGTGGCAGGTTGCAGGCCAAGCTCATCAGCCAGAGAGTTAGCGCCATTAGTGAGCGCGGTCTGGCCACGACCATAACCGAGCTGCCACTGGGCAAGTCGGCCTTCGGCGCCTTCCTGACAATTCATGTAGGCGGCCACATCATCCGGGGTACCGGTGCCGGCAATGTCAAAAAAGTCTTCGTAGGTGCGTAGTCGCTGCTGGCGTGCGCTGGCAGCTTCACCCTTGGGTACCCAGCAATAAATCTGCATTTCAGTTTTGTTATGGGCCAGCGGGCGCAACACCCGGAACTGGCCAATCACCGCGTTATCGGTGCACTGCACGTTGGGGAAAATGGTGAAGTTACGACCAAACCGAATCATCCAGTCGGTTTTGGCTTCGCCAATGCGTTTTTGCAGGTTTTCCCGTTCGGGCCATAGCGGCCGATATTCAGGGGCAGGGTTTTCTGTAAAAAACAGCGCATGGCCCTGTTCCCAGCCGAAGCTACCGGTCTGCAGGTCGGTGTTGAACATCGCCTCGATATCCGGGCCGGTGTATTTATCCCCGAGCCGCTTTACCCGCTGATTGGTAATCTCCAGAAAACCCTTGTGGGCTACATTCAGATGATAGCCATCCAGGCAGTTCTCGATCTGCATCTTCCAGTTACCGTTAAAGGTGTAACTGGACATGCCCGGGATCAGTTCCATGCCATCCACCGATTGATCCACCAGCAGGTCAATAAACTGACGCATATCGCCCAGGTGCTCTTCCAGGGGGGCTACATCGGCCTCGATACTGCCAAAGATCCAGCCCCGATATTCTGCGATTTTAGGCACTGGCTTGAGGCCAAAGTCGAGCGCTTTAAAGGCGTCGCTATAAGCGGCGTCTTCGTTGTCCTTAACCGCAACATTTTTGCCGTTATTGTCGAATACCCAGCCGTGGTAGCTACAGGTATGGAACTTAGTGTTGCCCTGGCGGGTTAAACAGACCTTGGAGCCTTTGTGGGAACAGGCGTTGATAAAACCGTTGAGTTCGCCCTGTTGATTGCGAATCACCACCACCGGCTGACGGCCGATATGGGTGGTGTAAAAATCGTTGGGGTTGGGGAGCTGGGATTCGTGGCAGAGAAAAACCCAGTTAGACTCGAAGATATATTCCATCTCCAGGTCGTAAATTTCCGGGTCGGTAAAAATATCACGGCGTACCGAGAATACCCCTTGCTCGGTGTCGTCATGCAGGTATTGGGCGAAATCAATCGCTGCGGTACCAGCGTCCTGGCTGGAATTTCCCATGTTGCTCCTCCTCGTGAAGTGATTAATGGGTTTTTACTTGTCCGTCTTAAGCGGCTCTGATGATGGTGCACTAGCATAAAAGCTAGAACCTGTTTTTGCTAGCTGTCAATCTGTACGTGGTGGCTCTATTAGGGTTAATCTCAACCCAGCGTTACCGACAGCGCCGGCTTTCATTCCATGGGCGCTGTTAGGTAGACCAATAAACAATTCTCTGGGAGAGGTTGCGATGCGATTTATCATTTGTGGTGCGGGTGGGTTAGGTTCGGTTTTGGGTGGGTTTCTGGCCAAGGCGGGCGAGGATGTCACCCTGGTTGGTCGGCCCAAACATATGGATGCGATCAAGGCAGGCGGTTTGAAAATCTCCGGTATCTATGGCGACCACGTCATTACGGACAATCTCACCTGCATTACCCATCCAGATCAGGCCAGCGGTGATTTTGACTACATGATCTTGCTGACCAAGGCCAAAGGTAGTGAAACGGCGTTGGCAGAAGCGGCCTGCCTAAAGGGGCGGGTTAAAACCCTGTTTTCGTTACAAAATGGTATCGGTAAAGAACAGATGCTACGCGAATGGGATCGACCCGAGCTGGTGATTGGTGCCTCGACTATTGAGGGTGGCGTATTGCTGGAGCCAGGCCATGTGATGGCCGGACTGACCACGCCGGTAACTGCCTATTTTGGTGAGCTTGATGGCGGAATCACGCCCCGTATCGAAGCGCTCACCGATGCCTTTAGCCGTGCTGGTTTTGGTACCCGTTCGGTGGAAGATATTAATCAGGTGTTATGGGAAAAAGTGATGCAGATCGGCACCGCCTCTGGCTGGTCGGTGACCACACTCGGGTTGCCACTGGTGTTTGCCCAGGGGCTGGCGACCCGTGCAGGCGGGGAGGCTTATGTAGCCCTTGCAAAGGATTTTCTCAAGGTCTACACCGGCATGGGTTACGAGCCGCAGAACTACTATGCACCCATGGGGCAGTTCAAGGAATTCAACGATCTGCCTTTTGATCAGTCGGTCGACATCATGATGAAGGTCGGTGAGATGTTCGCTAAGCGGGCAGGTGAAGAAGGCGAAAAAGAAGGTCGTACCTCGATGCATCAGGATTTAAGCCGTCGGCGCAAAATGGAAGTCGACGAAATCCTTAAACCCTATGTGGTCAAGGCCAAAGAGCTGGGCATCGAGGTGCCGGTGCTGGAACATGTTTATCGAAT
>JAHRWJ010000260.1 GCA_019090185.1 Immundisolibacteraceae bacterium | reverse complement strand
TGGATTATGTGGAAGATTCTTCTGCTGAGACGGATATGAATTTCGTGATTAATGATGCGGGTGCTTTTGTAGAGGTGCAGGGCACCGCTGAAGGTCACGCCTTTCATATGGATGAGATGCTGAAGATGGTTGAGTTGGCCCAACTTGGGGTGAAACAACTGATTGAAAAACAAAACCAGGCGCTGGCAAAGTAAGTGGATAAAAATTAACCATGACAAGGTCTGGAGCCAATCGGCGGTTGGTGCTTGCTAGTCGAAATGTCGGCAAGTTGAATGATTTTAGGCTGTTGTTCGCGCCACTAAATATTGAACTAGTGAGCGTGACTGAGTTCACCGATGAAGATGTTGAAGAGAGTGGCGCAACCTTTATAGAGAATGCGTTGCTCAAAGCTCGGCATGCGGCGGCAGTTTCTGGGTTACCGGCGCTGGCGGATGATTCTGGGCTAGTGGTTGATTATTTGGGTGGTGAGCCGGGGATTTTCTCGGCTCGCTACGCCGGTGAGCCTGTTTCGGATGCGCGCAACAATCAGAAGTTGCTGGAAAAATTATCCGGCGTTAAAGCGGCAGATCGTACTGCCCATTTTCATTGCAGCCTGGCGCTGCTGGCCAGCGCAGAAGACCCGGCGCCGCTGATTGCCGAGGGGCGTTGGCTTGGCCGGATAGCTGAGCAATTGGCCGGTGGGGGCGGGTTTGGGTACGACCCACTGTTTTTACCTAAGGGTTTGACCGGATCTGCGGCAGAGCTGTCTAGTGCGCAGAAAAATAGTCAGAGTCACCGCGGACAGGCCTTGCAGCAGTTAGTGCCAGCGATGGCCAATTGGGTAGGGTTTGTTTTTAACGAATAAGATTTTTTAGAGCGGGCTAGTGAGCACGATCTCTAATACAAATTTGCTACCGATGTAGCCAACCACCAAGAGTGTAAAGGCGACCAGGCAGAGCCTTACCGCGGTTCGGCCTCGCCAGCCGAGGAAGTGGTGGCCGAGTAACAATATGGTGAATAGCAGCCAGGCCAGCAGTGACAGCACGGTTTTGTGAGCTACGTGTTGGCCGAACAGATCGTCTAGGTAGATAAAGCCACTGATTAAACTGGCTGTTAATACCAGTAATCCCACCAGGATAAATCGAAACAGCAGGGTTTCTAGTTGCTGTAACGGCGGCATGCTGCTGAGAAAACGACTCGATTGCTTAGTTCGGATTTGTTGGTCAATATAGGCCATGAACAACGCTTGCAGGCTAGCGACGGCTAACAGGCTGTAAGCAATAATTGATAGCAATATATGGCTCAGCAGTGGGCCGCTGAGTGCGATCGGTTGGGCGGAACCAATGGGTAGCGCCGGCAGAATTGCGCAAAAAGCGGCGAATGGCATCAGGATGACGCTAAAGCCATCGAGCTGGTTCTGTAATGAGGTGCCCCAGAAAATACCGACGGTCACCAGCGCGGTCAGCGATAAGGTGTTGGTCAGACTCAGGTTAAGACCGTCCGGGTGGTTCAGGTAGCCGAAAGTTAACCAGCCGTGAAGAGCGATAACCATCAGGGCAAGTAGTGGCAGCAGCCGTGACAAACGATGGCTGGCGTCTTGGGTTTTCTGGTCAAATGTCTGTTGGGCAGCGGCCCAGGCCAGAGCCAGATAAAGTACAGCAGTAAAGCCCGGTAACAGCAGTCCGGTCATCAGTTAAGGTTCCGTGTTGCGTAAGGTGAAACGGTTTTGACCATTAAAGGTTCTCGGGACAGCTTCAGTTTTTTTTTAACATTGGACCCTGCAAACCTTAATCGGGTTTGATTTGAGTGGGTTGGGCTAGCCAATGGCCTTCAGCAGTCCGCTATTTCGGTTGGTTGAGTCAGAAAATGCCATCCGATTATGGTGGTGCCTTGGTAGTTATTTTTTGCTGGCGCTTGCGATGAGCATCGTCAAACTTTAATCTATTGCTGGTTAATAGGGTAGGTATCGAAATAGGTTGCCACAAAAATGATGGGGTGTGAGTCAGGTGACCCGTAAAACAACCTGCGAAGCCACTGACCCCAAGGTTAGGATCAGTGACCATAACAACAATATTGAATCATGGTATTTAGGTGAAGTCTGGCAGTTATGAAAGTTAGAATCCTGGGAGCAAGTGGCGGTATTGGCGTGGGGCGTTACACCACGTCTATTCTCGTCGATGATGACTTCTTAATTGACGGTGGTGATGGGGTCGGTACTTTGACCCTTGAACGAATTTCAGGCATCCGCAAGTTGTTCGTTACTCACTCCCATCTGGATCATGTTTGCCATATCCCCTTGTTGATTGATGGCCTGTTTGAACAGCTCTCTGCCCGTGGAGAGGCGCTGGTTGTTTACGGTCAGCCCGAAACCTTGCAGGCGATTAAGGATCATGTCTTTAATAACGTGATCTGGCCAGACTTTAGTCAGTTACCCTCTGCGGAAAACCCGGTGTTGGCCTACCAGGAGATGCTACCGGGTGATGTGGTTGAATTTGGTGGGCGATCGATTGAAATGATCGAGGTGAATCATATTGTGCCGGCGGTTGCCTATCTGGTTTCCAGTGGTGCGAGTTACTTTGCCTTCAGTGGTGATACCGGCAAAACAGAAGCGTTCTGGCAGCGCTTAAATCAGTTAGAAAGCCTTGATCTGTTAGTTGTGGAAACCGCTTACCCCAACGAAATGGCTGAGCTTGCGGCGTTGGCGCGGCATTACTGCCCGACCACGCTGGCAGAGGACCTGGTCCAGCTCAAACACGATCCCGATATTTATATTACCCATCTCAAGCCAGGTGTAGAGCAGGAAGTTTGCATTCAGCTTGAAGCGTTGGCACCTGAACGGCGTATCCATCGTCTGTATGGTGGTGAGTTGTTTGAAATCTAGCTGTTGGCACTACCCTGGTTAGGGCGCTGCTGCCGGTGTTTGATTTTCTTCTGCTAAGTTAGCGAACTGTTTTTCCGTCGCCATTGTTATTAGTTTCAGCGCCTCCGCTTTATAGAATGTTGAAGCTTTGTTCACAGGATTTTTAGCCCATGTTCGACAACCTTTCTGATCGACTGCAAAAAGCGGTCAATAACCTCCGTGGCCAGGCTCTGCTTAGCGAGGAAAACATCAAGGATTCTTTGCGTCAGGTCAGAATGGCGTTGCTCGAAGCGGATGTTGCGCTACCGGTGGTAAAAGAGTTCATCGCACAGGTCCGTGAGCAGGCTCTGGGCCAGCAGGTAGTTGCCAACCTGCAGCCAGGGCAGGTGCTTATAAAGATAGTTCAGGATCAGCTTGAAGCATTGATGGGGGAGCGTAACGAGGCGCTTGATTTGACCGCTCAGGCGCCTGCTGTGGTGTTAATGGCCGGTTTGCAGGGGTCAGGTAAGACCACCACCGTTGGCAAGCTGGCAAAGCAGCTGCGTGAGCAGCATGGCAAAAAAGTGATGGTTGCCAGCGCGGATGTCTATCGGCCGGCGGCAATTGACCAGCTAGAAAGATTGGCAGAGCAGGTTGAGGTCAGTTTTTTTCCGACCAGCCGTGATGACAAGCCAGAGAAAATCGCTAAGGCAGCACTGGAGCAGGCGCAGCGCAGTGGTGTGGATGTGCTGATCATGGATACCGCCGGCCGGTTACATATCGATGAGCAAATGATGGCAGAAATTCAACTTCTGCATAAGCGTCTTAACCCGGTTGAAACCCTGTTCGTGGTCGATGCGATGACCGGTCAGGACGCTGCCAATACAGCGGCTGCGTTTGACCAGGCTTTGCCGCTGACCGGCGTGGTACTGACCAAGGCCGATGGTGATGCCCGTGGTGGAGCGGCTCTGTCGATCCGTCACATTACTGGTAAACCGATTAAGTTTATTGGTGTTGGTGAGAAGCTTGAGGACCTGGAGGCGTTTCATCCCGACCGGATGGCAACTCGGATCCTCGGTATGGGTGACGTGCTCACTCTGGTCGAAGAAGCTGAACGAAAAATTGATCAGAAAAAGGCTGAGAAACTTGGCCGCAAGCTAAAAAAGGGCAAAGGCTTCAACCTGGATGATTTTCGCGAACAGTTGAAAATGGTCGAGCAGATGGGTGGCATGGGCAATATGCTCGACAAGCTTCCCGGTATGGGCGGGATATCCGATCAGGTAAAAAACCAGGTCAACGATGGTCAGCTGCGCAGGGTTGACGCGATTATTTGTTCGATGACTAAAAAAGAGCGCAGTTTCCCAACTATTATTAATGGATCCCGTCGTAAACGAATCGCCCGGGGTTCAGGCACCCAGGTGCAGGACGTGAACAAATTGCTCAAGCAGTTTGCGCAGATGCAGAAAATGATGAAAAAAATGGGTAAAAAAGGCGGCATGAAGAACATGATGCGTGGCCTGGGCGCGATGGGCCAGGGCGGATTGCCGCCAGGCATGGGGGGTGTTTCTTAAACTGACGGGGCATTATGCCGGTTGTTTTCCAGGTTTTTGCATCCAATTTTCACCTTTGCATTGACCTTAGTAGGTAAAAACCCGTAGAATCGCGCGCCTTTTCTGCCAGTTCAAACGCCAGCCTAAAAGCTCGGCCAATGGCGGTAAATTAAATCAATTACATTCACTGGCAAAACAATTTTTGTTGTGTCAAATCAAATATTTAAAGGAACAGCTTAGATGGTGACAATTCGTCTATCCCGCGGCGGGGCCAAGAAAAAGCCTTTCTATCACATCGTTGTAGCCGATAGCCGGTTTCCACGTGATGGCCGTTTTATTGAGCGTTTGGGGTTTTTTAATCCAGTTGCTAGTGGCGACGCTGAAAAGCTTAGGTTTGACCTGGAACGGGCCGATTACTGGGTGGGCCAGGGTGCGCAGCCAAGTGATACCGTCAATACTTTGATGAAACGGGCTCGCGCCTGAATCAGAATAATCTAGGCGACGATGATCAGGCCCTTGATGAGTGGATAACCATGGGCACGATCGGTGCTCCCTGGGGGTTAAAAGGCTGGGTGAAAGTCTGGTCTGCAACCAGTCCGTCGGAGAGCTTACTGGAACACCGTCAGTTTCATGGGGAAGCCCAAAACTGGAGTGGTGAGTTAACCGTAAGCGAGTCGAAGCCGCAGGGCCGGTTTCTGGCCTTTAAGTTTTCTGGCTGTGACAACCGTGAGGCAGCTGAGAGGCTTAAAGGTGCCGAGCTACAGCTGTTGCGCGCAAGTCTGCCGGCCCCTGAGCCAGGTGAGTATTATTGGCATGATCTGATTGGTCTGGATGTCACTACCCGTGAAGGTGTGGCGTTAGGTCAGATCGTGGAGATGATGGAAACCGGTGCCAACGATGTGATGGTAATTCAAGGCGACCGTCGTCGCTGGGTGCCCTACCTAGAACCTGAGGTAGTGATTGAAATTGACCTGGTTAAAAATTCCTGTCTGGTCGACTGGGATGCTGAATTCTGAGCTTTGATCAGTTAATTGGCTGATCGGTTCGCAGGTTGAATCGAATTCGATGTTGGCGAAGATTCTGTGTTTAAGAATTTTCGGAAAAATTTAGAGATGGGCCGTGATTATGTCTTTCCGTTTTGATCTAGTGACCCTGTTTCCGGGGCTGGTGGCGGACTACAGTCAATACGGCGTGCTGTCCCGGGCTTTGCGTGATGAGATCATTACTCTGCAGAGCTGGAATCCCCGCGATTTTAGCGATGACCGAAACCTGCGGGTCGATGATTCCAGTTACGGCGGTGGTCCGGGCATGGTGATGAAAGCTGAGCCGATAGCGCGGACTTTGCAGGCGGTCCGTGATGACTCTGCTGGTGTTAGACCGGTTATTTATCTGTCGCCACAGGGTCGGCGGGTGGATCATGATCTGATAAAATCTGCCGCCGCAGGCGAAGGCTTGATTTTGTTGGCGGGTCGGTATGAAGGTATCGACGAGCGGTTGATTGAAGAGCAGGTCGACGAAGAGTGGTCGATTGGTGATTTTGTGGTCAATGGCGGTGAATTACCGGCGTTGATGATAGTTGAAGCGGTGACGCGACTACTGCCAGGTGCCCTGGGCGATGCGGAATCTGCGCAGCAGGATTCCTTTAGCGATGGGCTGCTGGATTATCCACACTACACCCGGCCCGCGAGCTACGGTCAGCGTGCAGTGCCCGCCGTGTTAATGAGCGGTGATCACCAGAAGATTGCACGCTGGCGGATGCAGCAGGCGTTGGGTAGAACCTGGACTCGGCGGCCAGATCTGCTGGCTAAAAGAACATTGTCAGTAGCGGAGCAGCAGCTGCTGGATGAATATATTGAAGAACAGCGCCAGAAGGGCTCACTTGATGGGCACGATGGTTGTAATTGAAACGAACTTAGCAGGCCGGAAGGTGCTGTTAGACAGATTATTTTGGCGGAGATGGTAATGAGCAACCTTATCGATGAATTGAACGCAGAACAGATGCAGCAGCAGTTGCCCGACTTTGGCCCTGGCGATACGGTAATCGTGCACGTCAAAGTTAAAGAAGGTGATCGCGAGCGTATTCAGGTGTTCGAAGGCGTGGTAATCAAAAAACGTAATCGTGGCATTAACTCCGCTTTTACCGTGCGTAAAATTTCACACGGTGAAGGTGTGGAACGGGTTTTTCAAACCTATAGCAAACTGATTGATAAAGTTGAAATCAAGCGCCGCGGAGATGTTCGTCAGGCTAAACTTTATTATCTGCGTAACCTTTCTGGTAAAGCTGCCAGAATTCGTGAAAAGCTCCCTCAGAAAAAATCTGTCGCTAAAAAAGGGGCTTAAACCCTTTTGGTCGTTAGCGGCTGATCGCTGAAGAAGGCGATGTCGCTTGCTGCTCAGCAAGATGATTTTGCCGAGATAGATCGGTTTCTTGATCAACTCTGGATGGAGCGTGGCCTCAGTGATCACACGCTGTCGGCGTATCGGCGCGATTTAAGGAAGTTTTCAGGCTGGCTTGAGCAGTCTGAAATTGGCATGCGCGCAGCCGGGCGCGCAGATATTCAGAACTTCCTCGTCCATGAAAGTAAACGTGGATTAAAACCACGTTCATTAGCTCGCCTGCTGTCATCGATACGGGCTTACTACAGCAGCCTGCTGCTGGACGGTATCCTTAGCAAAGACCCAGCGGCTGAGGTAGATTCCCCAAAATTAGGCCAATCGTTGCCCGTAAGCCTGTCTGAAGAGCAGGTTGTGGCGCTGCTGGCGGCACCTGATATAGAGTCTGCGAAAGGACTCAGAGACCGGGCGATGCTAGAACTACTCTACGCAACCGGTCTTCGCGTGTCTGAATTGATTGGCCTGCGTGACTCACAAATCAACTTGCGAGCCGGTATCGTTCGGGTGATGGGAAAAGGTTCTCGCGAACGTATCGTGCCGATGGGCGAGGTTGCCCAGCAGTGGTTGCAACGGTGGCTGCGACAGGGACGGCCGGAACTTCTTCTCCAAGCCTCAAGTGATCTGCTGTTTCCTGGCAGAGCAGGCAAAATGATGACGCGGCAGACGTTCTGGCATATTATCAAACGCTGCGCAGCTGATGCCGGTATTGGTCAGCAGCTTTCCCCTCACACACTTCGTCACGCTTTCGCTACCCATTTGCTCAACCATGGCGCTGATCTGCGTAGTGTCCAGATGTTGCTGGGGCATGCGAATCTGTCTACAACACAAATATATACGCATGTCGCCCGAGAAAGGTTGCAACAACTGCATGCGGTGCACCACCCGCGAGGCTGAGGGGTGAATATAAAATTTTTTTGGCTATTTAGGGATTCAAATATGACGGTTCGTTTCAATCTGACCAGAACAGGCCTTTTAGTGATTACCATGCTCTGCATGATGAGCAGTAGTCTACAAGCGGATGAGATCCCCTGGCTGGTCAAAGAACGTTTAAATAAAACCCTCGAAGGCTATCAGGCGAGCGAGATAAAATTGGCACCGATACCGGGTTGGTATCAGGGCCAGGTTGGGCCTCGGCTGTTATATATAAGCGGCGATGGCAGGTTTTTAATGGATGGTCAGTTGATTGACCTGTCGGCCCGGCAGAACCTTACTGAGAACGCGCTGATGCAGTTCCGGAAAGGGATTATCGATGGCATAGATGAGTCAACCATGATTTCGTTTCAAGCTCCGGACGAACGTCACGTGATCACCGTGTTCACGGATATCGATTGCGGCTATTGCCGGAAATTGCATGCAGCAATGGACAATTATCATAAACTTGGTATCTCTGTGCGCTATCTGGCGTACCCGCGAGCGGGGATCGGGTCCGGTAGTTATCGATTGATGGAATCTGCCTGGTGTGCCGAAGATCAGGCAGCGGCTTTAACGAATGCGAAACGGGGCAAGCAGATTGATTCCCTGAAATGCGATAGTCCGGTGGCAAGTCATTACCAAATAGGTCATGATCTTGGCGTAACCGGCACACCAGCTATATTGCTTGATTCTGGTAAATTGGTGCCCGGCTTTGTTGATGCAAAAAGGCTTTATGAGCTACTCGAGAGAGAACAAACTTCGTAAATTTTGGGAGGTTAGTGGGGTATGCCGGGTGTTAATGACCAAAAATTCGCGGCCCAACAGGAATTGTCCCAGCAATTAGTTGATTTGCAGGGTGAAAACCTGGCGCTGAGGCATGAGTTGAATGACCTGATCGCACGGGCCCGTGAGAACGAACAGATCAGCAAACGGCTACAGGAATCTGAATTGAAGGCGTTGGCCGCCCAAAACCTGGCCGAGTTGGCCGAAGTGCTGGTCAATGAGCTCGCCACTGGCCCTGACCAGGTTATTACGGTGATGCTCCACGATCCTGAGTTCGAGCTTCGGCGCATCATTGACGCTGAGCCGGATAACGAGTTTGCATCCTTTATTTTGCCGGTAGCGTCCCTGGATAGACTCAAGGGGCTGTTACCAGAGCCACTCCAACCACGGCTCGCAGTGATTCCTCAATACCACCGGGAGTTCTTTTTTCCCGGTTCCTGTATTGATATCAAATCAACTTTGGTGATGCCACTGCTGCGTCGTGGCGAACTGATAGGCAGCCTGAACTTTGCCTACGTAGGTTCCCAAATCTACCATGCGGAATTGGCCACAGACATACTGGCGCGTACCGCGGCGATTGTAGCGGTAGCGCTGGAAAATACATTAAATCAGTATCGACTGCGCCGAGCCGGGCTTACAGATCTGTTAACGGCGCTGAATAATCGACGTTTTTTTGAACAACGGCTTGCTGAAGAGTTTGAGCGGGCTCAACGAAGTCAACGTCCGCTCTGTTGCTTAATGATTGATGTGGATCACTTTAAACAGGTTAACGATATCCACGGACATCAGGCAGGGGATCTTGTTTTGCAACGGGTTTCTGCGGTTATGGCTCGGCAGATGCGCAATACAGACGTGTTGGCCCGGTATGGTGGCGAGGAGTTTGTCGTGCTGTTACCAGAAACGGCTGCAGCGACCGCCAAGGATGTTGCTCAGCGTTTACGGATTGGCGTCTCTGATCAGGTAATCGGCTTGGAAAATGGCGATGAAGTGTCAGTAACCATTTCGATAGGGTTAAGTCTGTACGATCCTGCCCGTCAGCAGCAGGACACCCCAAAAGTACTCTTGGCCTACGCTGATCAGGCTCTTTATCGAGCTAAAGATAGTGGCAGAAACCGGGTTGAACGGGCCTCCTGAGTAGACCGGGAATACGGCCGCACTCGCACAGACCCAATACAATGACCATGAGTTTAGGCGCTGATAGAGCGGCCGCTGCCGTTAACCATGCCCATTCTGCCGTTTTGGCTATAGGTCGCCCCGGTGGTGCTAGCGCCTAGCATCAATTCAAGTAGGTCTGCTGCTTTGGCTCTTGATAACTGAAGTAGTGTGCCGATGCCAACCAATTTGCGGCGCATGCGGGTTAGCTGATCCACTACTTTTTCGCTGATTTCTACACTCGGGTCATTCAAACTGTCGTAGTGTCTATCCAGCCGGCTAACGACGGTTTGGAGTTCACCGCTACATTCAACCAGGGCCGAGCTGTCGGTTGTCATAATTGCGTCACGCAGATCCTCCATCACCAGTTCCAGGTCATCAAGCTGCTGTTGCACATCCATCCCACATAGTTCGTCAGTCATCGTAAGCGTTCCTTTATTTGTTGAATAACGCGCTTTCTGTAGCCAAAAAACTATCGGCGATACGACCTGGGTTCACCTCATAACTGCCATCGGCCACTGCCTGACGAATTTTGGCGACTTTCTCGCTGTCCACCGGTGCTTCGGTATCAAGAGATGCCTCGCTTTCGCGCAGCACTTGAGTGGTTTCATCAATAGTGACGCGATCCTGAGGCGCTGCTGCTGTTGCCGTGGAACCGCTGGTATCAGTACGCGCTGACTCAGTTGAAGGTTTATTGGTAGCCTGGGCCTGCCCCTGCCCCAGTAAGCTGCTCAGTGGTAACGGCGGAGCGCCATCTATTTTGTCCAAGGTTTACTCCTGTTTTTTCTGTTTAGTGTCGACCCTACAAGGGACGAATTTCAGTTCGACCTCTAACTAGCGGCAGAGCCGCCAGTATCTTTAAAGCTTATTTCCTAGTTGTCATGCATCTCCATTGTTTGTGGTTTCACTCTATGACAAGAGTGCCCAGTGGGCTGATTCTGGCAAATAGTAATTTGCCGGTTTTAGAATTTTCTACCTTGATGGTTTCACCTTTAGCACCATCCTGAAGTGCAATGACCTGGGTGGAGATCGAAAACCCAGGCTGGTGAACCTGTGCAACAAGCTGGTGGCCTTTTTTAATGACCAGCGGTTGCCGTAGCAACCTTTCCTTGATGACCTGATTGGACTGAATTAACTGGCGGCTCTGCATGCCGATGATTTGATCAGCGTTTTGAATCGCGCCGGCGGCCGGTTGGGCGAGCCAGGTCTCAGACAGCTTAATATCATCAGTGCCAATGATGGTGTTGCGCGGGATGTTTTGGCTGCTGCTCCAAACAAAAACTGGCTGCAAAACCATTGCGCTTAGGTAGATTGACCATTGCTGGGGCTGCTCACAGCTTACCTTTATGGTCACTTTGCCGAATTTTAGTGGTGCTTGTGGTGGGGGTGTGTGGGGCGTGTGAGCGCAGGTTGAGAGTCGTAGCCTGGTATCGGGAGTTTTCACCGTAATCTTGGCCCGGCTATTGGCTTTCAGATAGGTCGATGATAGTTGTTCGGTAGCGGCTTGAACGGCCTGAGAGACCCCGGCTTTTACCGAGGTCGCCTTTAGTTGAACCGGCAAAAGTAGCAGGCAAAGCACGATTAACAATGGGCCAAAGGGCGAGTGAGTGGAACATCTATTCATACTAATTTTTATTTGAAAATCGGTTATGTCGAAAGGGAGCCTGCCTGAATAGGGTCACTGGCCAGAATAGTATCGCCTGTTGGCGAACTTGCTCCCGCTGAGGTAAACGGTGGTTCAGGTAGAGCGCGATCGAACCGATTAACCACCATAAGGTCAGGGCCCAAATTGTTAGTACTATTTTTAAGAGAATCATGGTCATGGTTCGTTGGTGTCGTTTTATTGTCCAGTGGGGGCTACATTCGTCAAAGATCCGTCATTGAGCTGAACACTTAAGATTGTCGTCGAATGTTGCCCGGCATTCCGGTAATCCGGTTGTGGAACTGGTGCTGCTGGCCGTTAATGGACTCATCATCGTTAATTTTGTTCAGGCTTAAGTTGATTGGTTAGTTTGAACAAAGCAAAACAGGTGCCAGTTTCCACTCATTGCCTAGCTGCTGTCGGCAGCGGCGGCTGCCATCTGCAGTAATAAATTTTAAAGAATCCTTCAGCAGCGCCGCTCACTGTGGTCAACATGACTCAAACTTAGGAGATGTGTCTTGTCAAAAGTAATGGCTGAAGTCGATCAACGGACACAAATGGT
>JAHRWJ010000259.1 GCA_019090185.1 Immundisolibacteraceae bacterium | reverse complement strand
TTTGGTTGTGGTGGTGAGCGTGATCAGGCCAAACGGGCGCAGATGGGTCGTATTGCCAGCACTGCCGCTGACGTGGTGGTACTGACCGACGATAACCCACGCCACGAATCCCCGTTGGCCATCGTCGACCAGGTTGTTGCCGGATGTGATGGTGCGGCCGAGCTACACCGGATTCATGATCGGCGTCAGGCAATTACCTTTGTATTGCAGCAGGCAGCTAATAACGACCGGGTGTTGATCGCTGGTAAAGGCGATGAGCCTGATCAGCTATTTGCCGGTGGCCGCTGGCGTTTTGATGACCGGCGTATTGCCAGAATGGCCAGAGGCTGGCGCCGATGATGTCACTTCGTGAAACCGCCATGGTGCTGGGTACGGTTGTCAGCGCCAATGCATCAGGCCGGTATCAACAGATCTCTACCGATAGTCGAGATTTGCTTCCTGGCTCTCTGTTTGTGGCCCTCCGGGGTCCCAATCATGATGGTCATGATCATTTGGCCGTGGTCGAGGCTGCGGGTGCCGTCGGCGCTATTGTTGAGCAGCGCAAACCGATTGATCTACCCCAGTTGGTGGTGCCAGATAGTCGGGCTGCGTTAGGCAAGATTGCTGCCTACTGGCGCCGCAGACTGCCATTAAACCTGGTGGCGATAACCGGCAGTAATGGCAAGACAACCGTTAAAAACATGGTTGCAGAAATCGTTGCAGAAATTGGCAAAACCCTGGCGACGGAAGGTAATCAGAATAACGAAATTGGTGTGCCCTTGACCCTGTTAAAGGTGCGGCCATTTCACCAGTTTGCGGTGGTGGAAATGGGTATGAGTGGCCCCGGTGAACTCACGGCACTGGCAGCCATGGGTCAGCCTGATGTGGCCGTGATCACCAACGCGGGTCCAGCCCACCTGGCTCAATTTGATGACATAACTGGCGTGGCGGCTGCTAAAGGAGAAATTCTCAGTGGCTTGAGCGACCAGGGAATCGCCATCATTAATGGTGATGATCCCGCTGCTGGGCTCTGGCGTCAGTTGGCCGGGGAGCGGCAGGTGATTGACTTCTCCATGCAGAATCCTGATGCAGCGATTTATGGTCAATGGCAAAACACCGGCAGCGGCGGCACGCTAACGGTTTGCGCCGATGGTGAAACCTGGCAGGCAGATCTGTTCCTGTTGGGTCGCCACAATGGCGCCAATGCGTTAGCAGCAATCGCCGTTGGACAGGTACTTGGTGTAACTCCCGCTCAAATGGCTGCCGCACTGGCTCGGTGCCAGCCGGCGGCGGGCCGTCTGCAGCCGCTGCTGTGTAGCAATGGGCTCACGGTAATAGATGACAGTTACAACGCTAATCCAGCCTCAATGCAGATGGCGATAGCCGTGTTGGCACAGATGCCAGGTCGGCGCACCCTGGTGCTGGGGGATATGGGCGAGTTAGGTGGCCAGAGCAAGGCCTTGCATCGTCAACTCGCCAAGCAGGCCAGAGCGGCTGGAATCGAGCGCATGATGACCACCGGTGAACTGAGCGCAGTGACTGCGCAAACGTTTGGTGAGGGTGGCGAACATTTTGATGATCAACAGGCGTTGATTAAGCAGTTAAAACAATTGAGTCGAGGGGATACGGTATTAATAAAAGGGTCACGGGCAGCGGGCATGGACCGTGTGGTGGCCCAATTGATGAATGACAAGCTAGTTGATCAGTCAGCAGCGCCATTATCAGCAGGCGGTACGCAGATAGATCCGCCGGAAACCAATATCGTCGGTGGAGCGACCTAGATGCTCTATCACCTACTCATTTCGATGACCGACCAGTTCTCGGGGTTTAATGCATTTCGCTATCTCACCCTGCGCACGATTTTGGGCACCATGACCTCGTTGGCAATTGCCTTGATGATCGGGCCGCGGATGATCCGCTGGCTTAATCGCTTTAAGGTCGGCCAGCAGATACGGGATGATGGTCCGCAATCGCACCTCCAAAAAGCCGGCACTCCGACGATGGGTGGCACGCTGATTTTGGTAGCCATCTTGCTGAGCACGTTGGCCTGGGCCGATTTGACCAATCCGCGTATCTGGATTGTGATGTTGGTGACTTTTGGCTTTGGCACGATTGGCTTTGCCGATGATTATCTGAAGCTGCGCCGGGCAAACTCTGCGGGTCTCTCCGCACGCCAAAAATTGCTTGGTCAGATTGCTATTGCGTTACTAGCTGGCGCCTTTATCTATACCCAGGCGCAGGACCCGGCAGAGCTGCTCTATATCGTGCCGGTACTCAAAGACGTACTGATCGATTTTGGGCCCTGGTTTATTGGCGCTACGGTGATCGTCATCGTCGGTACCAGTAACGCGGTTAATCTGACCGATGGGCTTGATGGCCTGGCAATTCTGCCAACGGTGATGGTCGCAGCTGGTCTGGGCATGTTCTGTTATCTCTCCGGGCACCATAGTTTCGCCAATTATCTGGCCATACCGGTGTTACCAGGGGTAGGAGAGCTGGCCATATTTTGCGGTTCGATTGTTGGCGCGGGTCTTGGCTTTCTCTGGTTTAACACCTACCCAGCTCAAGTTTTTATGGGTGATGTCGGTGCGCTGGCGTTGGGTGCTGCGCTGGGGATCGTTGCTGTGCTGGTGCGTCAGGAGCTGGTGTTACTGATCATGGGCGGCGTGTTCGTGATGGAAACCGTCTCGGTGATTCTGCAGGTCGCTTCTTTTAAAATGACCGGTAAACGAATTTTTAAGATGGCACCCCTGCATCACCACTTTGAACTCAAAGGCTGGCCCGAACCCCGGGTTATTGTGCGCTTCTGGATTATTACCTTTTTGTTAGTGTTGGCCGGGTTGGCTACCTTGAAGCTGCGCTGATGATGACGTTACCTAATGATCAAAAACAGGTATTGGTGCTAGGCGCTGGCGTCACTGGGGTTGCGACTGCCCACTTTTTAACAGCAAAAGGGGATTTCGTTACGGTTGCTGATGATCGGGATCAGCCGCCGGGTGAGCAGCAATTGCGTGAACTGTTGCCAGTGGACCAACTCCGGTTTGGCCAGCCATTTGAATCCTTGTTGCTGACTGGCTTTGATCAACTTGTGGTGAGTCCGGGACTGCCACGGTCGTTACCCGTGCTGCAGCGTGCTAAAGCCGCAGGTATTGAGTTGACCAGCGACATTGAGATATTTCTCGCGGCATCGAATGTACCGGTGATTGCGGTGACCGGCACCAATGGCAAATCTACATTGGTAACGATGATTGCTCATCTGCTCGGGGCCGCGGGTAAAAAAGTAAGCGCAGGCGGCAATCTGGGGCCGGCTGCACTGGATTTACTGCAGCAGCCTGACGCGGACTTCTATGTTTTAGAACTCTCCAGTTTTCAGCTGGAGTGGTTAAAAACCCTCAATGCGGCGGTGGCAGTAATTACCAATATCACCCCTGACCACCTGGACCGTTACGACTCCTTTGAAAGTTATCGAGCAGCCAAAGCCCGAGTATTGTTGGGCGCTGGAAAGGCCGTGCTTAACCTAGATGATAGCCATTGTCGTCAACTTGCGATGACACTGCCGCTAGCCACAGAGGTGCAGTGGTACGGCAGTGGTGAGATGGCGCAGGCCAAGGCGCAGGTTCAATTAAGCCAGGTGCCCGCTTTACCAGGGCTGGTCGGCCATCATAATCGAGTTAATGGCCAGGCAGCGCTGACTGTAGTGGCAGCACTTGGGTTGAGCGACCATTTACCTGAGCAGCCCTGGAAGGGCTTTAATGGCTTGCCTCACCGCCTGCAATGGATTGCAGAAATTGACGGGGTTCAGTGGCTTAATGATTCCAAGGCCACCAATGTGGGTGCAACCCTGGCCGCGGTGGAGGGTGTTGAACTGCCACCGACTCGCCTCCTGGTGGTGATCCTCGGCGGCGTCGGTAAGGGACAGGATTTTTCACCATTACAGGCTATCGCCTCCAGGCTGCGTGCGGTTGTCACCGTCGGCGTTGATGGGGATCTGATTGGGCAGCTATTTCAGGGTCTAGCACCGGTGCTAGCCGCCGGCGAAATGGATCGTGCCGTGAGTCTGGCCGGTGAAGCAGCATGGCCCGGGGATAGTGTTTTGCTATCACCAGCATGCGCCAGTCAGGATCAATACCTGGACTACCAGCAGCGGGGTAACCATTATTCAGAACTGGTTCGCCAGCGCC
>JAHRWJ010000258.1 GCA_019090185.1 Immundisolibacteraceae bacterium | reverse complement strand
TTCAGGGTTGGGTCACCAACAGCGAAATCACCCCGTATCCAGATGGTCAGTGCATCACCGATACCAAACGGAATCGCACCGAATAGATTGATAATGACCTGCGCGCCCCAGAAGGACATCTGTCCCCATGGCAACAGATAGCCCATGAATGCTTCGGCCATCAGCAGCAGGTAAATCACCATGCCGAACAGCCAGAGCAGCTCGCGCGGGTTTTTATAAGAACCGTAGATCAGGCCACGGAACATGTGCAGGTAGATCACCACGAAAAACAGCGATGCGCCAACCGAATGCATGTACCGAATCAACCAACCCCAGCTGACATCACGCATGATGTATTCAACTGAAGCAAACGCTTCCGCTTCGGAAGGTTTGTAGTTCATGGTCAGAAAAATACCGGTAACAATCTGATTCACAAACACCAGCAGTGCTAATGAACCAAAGAAATACCAGAAGTTAAAATTCTTCGGCGCGTAATATTGTGCCAGATGCTCATTCCACCATTTGGTCAGCGGGAAACGAGTATCGACCCAGCCAAGCAGCCCAATTAGCAGCTCTTTCAAAGTGGCAACCATCAGGCGACTCCCTCATCTTCACCGATCAACAGCACGGTGTCGCTCAGATAGTAGTGCGGTGGCACCATCATGTTTTTGGGTGGTGGTACGCCTTCGAGCACTCGGCCAGCCAGATCATATTTACCGCCATGACAAGGGCAGAAGAAACCACCGGTCCAACCCGATTCCAGCTCTTCCTCTGGGGCATAGGTAGGAGAACAACCCAGATGAGTACAGATACCGGCCATCACCAGATACTCTGGTTTTAACGACCGGGTTTCATTGGTAGCGTATGCGGGCTGATCCGACTCAAGACTTTCCGGATCGCGCAAATTCGCTTCGTGGCCCTGCAGGCTTTTCAAAGCTTCTTCGGTGCGGCGAATAATCCAGACTGGCTTACGACGCCATTCCACCACCCGCTGCTCACCTGGTTGCAGATCACTGATGTCAACTTCAACGGGAGCACCCGCTGCCTGGGCTGCAACACTTGGCTGCCAGTAGGAGACAAACGGAAGTGCCGCACAAGCTGCACCAACTCCACCGGTTGCCACAACAGCGCCGGTAATCATGTTGCGTTTGCCGAGATCTATCTCGTCACCGCTCATTTACTATTCCTCAAAACTAAAGGGAGCTTATTGGTGTGTGCTCGCGTAATGATTACGCTGATTTCAACACCAGTCGTTTGGCCCCTGCGAACCGGGGGCCTGCGCCCGAAACATGGGCCAAATTAAAAAATTTTCATCGAGCCTGATAATGGGCGCCGATTCTCTCAAATTCGGCCTGCATTGCCTAGAGGGCCAGATCAAAAGAACCCAAAACACCCCAGCTGTTTTTCACCCTTACCGACCCTCAAATTAACGCCTACCAACAGATAAACAACGCTCTGTAACGGTTCACCTGAGTACTCCTGATTATAGATAGGCAGGCGATGCGACTAACAGTCAGCACACTGATGTAGATCAGTCGGGCATAATTCACCCACCTTTAATCGGTCTGAAGACCGCACTACATTTGCTCTATACACACCATGAACCGATCCAGCCTAATTCGTTTTTTCCTGCAAGCAGCTACCGCCGGACTCATTGCCGGGCTGGTGGTATTGGCATTGCAGGACAATTTTTTCGGCGCTGACAGCACTAGCGACACGGAAAGACGTAGAGCCTCTTTTAGTAGCGCGGTAGAAGTGTCCGCACCCAGCGTGGTCAATATTTTTAGCTCCAAGACCATCAAGCGACAACGCCATCCCTTGCTGGACAACCCGATGTTCCAGCAGTTTTTTGGCGCCCCGCGAGCGCCCAGGGAACGCATTCAGTCGAGCCTCGGTTCCGGGGTTCTGATCAGCAGCAAGGGACTGGTGTTAACCAACAACCATGTCATTGATGGTGCCGACGAAATCAAGGTAGCCCTCAACGACGGCCGCTCCGCACTGGCAAAACTGGTCGGTAGTGATCCAGACACCGACCTTGCACTACTACGTATTGATCTGCCTGAACTTAGTGGGATGGCGTTTGGCGACTCAGAGCAATTACTGGTTGGCGACCTGGTACTGGCAATCGGCAACCCATTTGGTGTGGGACAGACCGTGACCATGGGTATCGTGAGTGCAACTGGGCGTAAACACCTAGGCATCAACACTTTTGAAGATTTCATTCAAACCGATGCAGCCATTAACCCGGGTAATTCGGGCGGCGCGCTCATTAACGTCAACGGCGAACTGGTCGGCATTAACACGGCCATCTACAGCCAGTCCGGCGGTTCTGAGGGGATTGGGTTTGCAGTGCCGGCAAAACTGGCAAAACGTATCGTTGATCAACTATTGGTCAATGGCAAAGTGATTCGTGGCTGGCTTGGCCTGGACCTGCAAGATATCGACCATGACCTGGCCAAATCATTCGGGCTACCCAACCTGCAGGGGGTTATCGTGGCAGGGGTCTATCGGCGCGCCCCTGCTTATCAGGCTGGCCTCAAGGCCGGCGATATTCTCACCGCGATCAACGGCACCGAAATTGACGGCACCCGCAAAGCGCTCAACACCATCGCCGCGCTCAAGCCCAACAAAAACGTGACACTTACTTATTTACGACAGGGTAAGCAGCGACAGATGAGCGTTGGCGTGATGGAACGCCCCGCCTCAACCACTCCCGGGCGAAGACGATAAAAAACCCCGCTATTCAGGGCGTTTGCCAACAAATCTCGATAGCAATAGACCAAGCTCAAACAGCAGCCAGATCGGAACCGCCAACATCACCTGAGATATCACATCCGGTGGCGTCAACAACATGCCCAGCACAAAAGCAGCAACAATTATCTGCGACCGATAACCCGCTAGTTGTTTGCGGGTAACCACACCGGACAAAATTAGTAGCAAAGTGGCGATTGGCACTTCGAAGGCAATGCCAAAGGCAAAAAACAGCTTCAGCACGAAGTCCAGGTAAGAGGAGATATCGGTCATCACCGCGACCCCCTCGGGGGCTGCCTGGGTCAAAAACGCAAACACCAGCGGGAAAACCACAAAGTAAGCAAAGGCTGCGCCGCAATAAAACAGGATCACGCTGGAAATTAACAGCGGCACCGCCAGCCGGCGTTCGTTTTTATAAAGCCCGGGGGCAATAAAACTCCAGAGCTGATAAAGCAGAAACGGCACGGCTGCAAACAGCGCCAGCACCACCACTAATTTAAATGGCGCCAAAAACGGAGAGGCCACTCCGGTGGCTATTAAACTGGCATTTTCAGGCAATACGGCCATCAGCGGTATGGCTAAAAACGCGTAGATATCCTTGGCAAACGGCATCATTGCCAGAATCAGCGCCGCCAAAACCAGCAGCGACCGTACTAGTCGCTGACGTAGCTCCAACAGATGGCCGGTTAGGGTGAGTTCACCTTCGGCAGACGGCGGGTCGCTTGAGACATCCGCTTCAAAACCACCAGCTTGCGGGGCTTGTTCAGCCATTATCAGCCGCTTTGGCTGAGTTTGAGGTCGCCGTTACCGACACTGCGGCTGAAGCTGAAGCTGATCCAGAGTCTTTGCTAGCAGAACTGCCCTGCTCACCTTCGGCCACCGACTCATTAATGGTGGCACGTAACTCGTCGCCGACCTGACGAATCGGATCGAGCAGAGATTTATGTTGGTCAATCAGGGAACGCTTCAACTCATCAGCTCGAAATTCCTGCTCCAGATCTTCGCGAAACCCGGTAGCCATGCGCCGCACTCGCCCAACCCAGAGCCCGGCAGTGCGCGCGACCGCGGGCAACCGTTCGGGACCAATCACCAACAACGCCACCATGCCGATGACGCCAAGCTCCCAAAAGCCAATATCGAACAAGGCGTGTTACCGACTATTCGTTATTGGCAGAT
>JAHRWJ010000257.1 GCA_019090185.1 Immundisolibacteraceae bacterium | reverse complement strand
GTCCGGGACCAGAGAATTTCGCCGGAGTTTTGGCCAACGGCAACCACTCGGCCCTGATATGCAGCGGTGTAAATAACGCCGTTGCTGGCCACTGGGCTACTATCAGAATCAACCATTCTGGAGAGTTCATTGCGCCCTCTGGGCAGACCAATGGGCACGTTCCAGACTTCAAAACCGTTGTCGAGGTTGACCGCTACCAAGCGACCATCAGCAAATCCCTTAACCACCATGTCGCCGAGTATCAAGGGTGTGCTGCTACCCCGTAGCGACAGTGCTGGCACTTCTCGTTCGATCATCCACTTTTGCATGCCATTGGCAGCATCAAGCGCAATCAGCTTGCCATCTGAAGTAGAAACAACGACCACTTCACCGTTTGAAACCGGTGGCGCCAATACTTCACTGGGCATCTGGGTTTGCCAGACCAGCTCGCCAGTGGCTCGGGAAAGGGCTTGTAGTTCAGCGTTTCGGGTTGCTACCAGAAGATGCGCTGGGTCGGGACCGACGCCGGCGGCAAGCCTCTCATCAAAATTCACTGTCCATAGCTTGGTAACTTTTTTGGCGTCCCAGTTGACCAGCGCATGACGGTTGTCCTCTATCAAGGATATCTGCTGGTCATCAAGTGCGGGTACGGGCTTGGGGAAGCCTTTGCCAGCCCCGCTGCTGAGGTTTTCCTCCCAGGCCTCGATAGGCTCAAATTTTGGGGTGAATTCGACCAGCTCCGCTGGTGGCTTTGCCTTGCCGGTGCCGGAGAGCTGTTCCGAAACCCAGCCGCCCATGTCGTTGACTTGTTCGACGAACCGTTCGGAACTGTGGGGATTGTTGAATCCACTACAGCCAGTAACAATTAGGCTGCTGGATAGTACTAAAAGAAGCGTCCGCATTAGAGTTGCCCCAGTCCGTCCAGCTTCAGCTGAACGATGACTTTGTGTTGGGGAATAGCGCGGTCGACCAGGGTTAGTGCTCCCTGGTAGGCGTTACGGGCAGTTTCAAAATCGCCATTGGCCACCGCAATATCACCGCGCAGCTCTTCTACGCTAGCGCCATAGATTTCGCTACTGACCTGTTTAAGATGCTGTAGTGATTCGCTGTTTTTTTGTTGGGCAAGTAGCACCCGGCTTAACCGCAGTCTGGCCTGGTCACGAACAGCCGGTTGATCAGCGTGTTCTGCGGCCCACAGTAATTTCTGTTCTGCGGCTGCCAAATCGCCATCAGCAATCATTCGCTTGGCATCGCTGAGGCTGGCCAGTGCCGCATAGGGTGAGCTTGCGTACTCGGCTACCAGTTGGTCAGAAGATTCGGTTGAGGTTGCCTGCTCGCCGTACTGGCTTTCGTATAATGCGGAAGCAGCTTCGAGCATTTCGCTGCGTGAACTGGTGTAGAAATTGGTTCCGAATACCAGTACCAACCCGACCACAGCGCCAATGGTGACGACCCGACCGTTTTGATCCCACCAGTTCTTAAGCGCTTCTAGCGTCTCTTCGTCGTTTGCGTAGTCACTCATTATCTTGGTATCACCTTAAATGTTGTCGGGATCTGCGTGCAGCTGGAGAGGGTTCGATCGTTATGTTTCTAAGAACTCAACCAGCTGACTCTGGCTTATGGTCGTTTGTGGTCGTTTTTCACGGAGAAATTTTACGGTCGCGGTCTGTTCTGCCAATTCGTCGCCACCTATGATAACGACAATATCAACACCTGTTTTGTTAGCGCGGTTAAGTTTTTTGCCCATGTTGCCACCCTGGTAGTCAATTTCAATTCGGTGATCAAGCAGTTGATGGCGACACTGTTGCGCTAATTTTAGTAGGGTTGGCAGCGCCTGGTCATCAAACCCTATAAAGGTTAAGTGAGTTGGCTTGGGGGCTTCGCCGACTTGAAGGAGCAGTTCAACCAATCGTTCCTCGCCCATTGCAAAGCCAACTGCTGGCGTGGCCCTGCCGCCCAATTGTTCTACCAGGCCATCGTATCGACCACCGGCGCAAACTGTCCCTTGAGCGCCTAATTCGGTGGTGATCCACTCAAATACGGTTCTATTGTAGTAGTCGAGTCCACGCACCAGGCGGTCATTGACCCGATAGAGAAGCTGTTGTTGGTCAAGCAGCGACTTTAAGGTTTCAAAATGGTCTCTAGACTCGGTATCAATGTAGTCCAGCAGGCTCGGTGCCTTGATTAGCAGGCTTTGGGTTTGGGCGTTTTTGCTATCAAGTATCCGCAATGGATTGGTTTCTAATCGGCGTAGGCTATCGGCGTCGAGTTGGTCGCGGTAATCCTGCAGGTATTCAACCAGGGCGGCTTTAAAGTTTATTCGACTCTGGCGATCTCCCAGCGAGTTGATCTGTAATTCGAGCCCCTGCAGCCCCAGTTCTTGCCAGAGCTGGGCAGTAAACAGGATTAACTCTGCATCAATAGCAGGTCCTGCCAGGCCAAAGCACTCTGCGCCAATTTGATGAAATTGCCGGTAACGGCCTTTTTGGGGTCGTTCGTGGCGAAACATGGGACCGGAGTACCAGAACTTGCAGATGGTGTTGTGCAGCAGCCCTTGTTGGATGCCCGCACGAACGACGCTGGCGGTGCCTTCTGGTCGCAGGCTCAGGCTATCGCCGTTGCGATCGTCGAAGGTGTACATCTCTTTTTCGACGATATCAGTGGCGGCACCAATACTGCGGGCGAAGAGTTCCGTTTTTTCTATTAGCGGTAAACGGATTTCACCGAATCCATAGCCATTTAGAAGTCGCTGGGCGGTTGCTTCCAGACGCTGCCAGTGGGCTATCTGGGTCGGCAATATGTCGTTCATGCCACGGATTGCTTGTAGTTTTTCGCTCATGATTCGTTTGAGGTGTTTCTGCTGTCGTTTTATAGGGTGTGATTTTTTAGGTCGACTGGATAAGGTCGGCTTCTAGTCGTGAGTCATCGAAATTCAATCAGTAATCGCTGTCTCACCAGTTGAGTCAGGGTCAGCTGGAGGGGCAGACAGGGTAAAGTTGGCGATTCGCCCGCGAAAAGGGAACGGGTAGGGTTTGCCATTATAAAAAATTTTGGTGCCGACGGCGTTGCCTAAAAAAACCTTAACAGGGAGCGTCACCGTCATTGCTATTTGACTATTCGGGGGTTGCAGATCGTAATGTAATTTAGTGCCGTTGGCGTCACGAATATCAGTCCAGCACTGGTCGGTAAAGGTCAGTTTGAGCTCTACATTTTCAGGGCTGGCAATAGTGGTTTCAGTGGTTGGTTCTATTGCTATCGGCGCGGTGGAAATGGCAACTGTCGGAATAGGCTGTGACAGAGGTAGCGGTTCTGTCTGGGTCGGTTTAGAGCCGTTGCTGGCACGGGGTGCTGGCCCGATCAGGGGTGAAGGCTGGGTTGAACCAGCGCTGGGCGGGTCGGTAATCAGGGCCGATGATTTGGCCCGCTCAAAAAGCGATGATGCGTTGATGAGGTAGCCAATGACCAGTACAAGCGCCAGTGACAAAGTAGCAATCAGCCCCGGATGCAGTCGCCGAGGTTTACGGTAAAGTGTCGATAGCTCTTCTCTGGACCTATATCGGTCAGTCGGGGCCGCACTCTCTGGTGCGATCTGATTGAATGCATCCAGCAGTGGTTGGCTATCAAGGTTGAGCATGCGGGCGTAATTGAGCAGATATCCGCGCACATAGGTGCGGCCAGAGAAGGGGGTGTAGTAATCCTGTTCGAGTGCCTCGACCCTCTGTTCACTTATATACAGCGCTTTTGAAATATCCAGTTGGGATTGGTTTTGTTCGATACGGGCGGCTTTTAAAATCCGTCCAGGGGAGCTTCCCTGCACGGCTTCGCCGGAAACATCAGATGGGCGGTCTGGGTTGCTCACTGAGTGTAGAGACTCTGGGCCTGTTCAGAATCCGGGAACAAATTCTTTAAAGCCATCACCTGGCTTGCGTGCAAATCGTTGTCTTCAAGTTTCTTAGCCAGTTTGATGCCTAACATCAGGGTCTGGGGCGAAGGTCGGCCAGATTTTTGATAGCGGGTTAAATAGTCCAAAGCGCGGGGGAAATTGCCTTGCTGGTAGGAGAGGTCTGCCAGGCTGAACAGGACGGTGGTCAGATTAGGGCTCAGCTGAATGGTTGTGCGCAGATAAATATCTGCCTGTTTGAGCTGGCCGGCTTTCAGTGCGCAAGTGCCGCCGTTGTAGTAAGCCCGCCAGGGGGTCGAATAGAGCGGGTTGGCAATGGCACATTGAAACTTGCGATCCGCCGCCAGGTATTCGCCCTGTTGGCAGAGGAAAAAGCCAAAGTTGTTGTT
>JAHRWJ010000256.1 GCA_019090185.1 Immundisolibacteraceae bacterium | reverse complement strand
TGCTGGCAATAGTTCCTGGACTATTTCCAAGAGCGTTCGTGTCGCGGTTGGCTTCTGCAATTGGTAGCGGACGTTGTCCGGGATGGGGCTGTTTTGAGTAAGGCTGTCCATGTAACCGGTGCAGATAATGATAGGGATTTGGGGTGCCTGTTGTTGTAGCTCACGGGCAAGCTCTACTCCGGTCATGCCTGGCATGGTGTAATCAGTGATCACCAGGTCAATTTTGCCATCGGTTTCTGCAAAAGCTTTTAATGCTTCACCCCCGGTAGGGCAGCCGATTACCTGGTAGCCCTGGTTACTGAATAGTTCCATTAATAGGGCTAATACCGACGGTTCGTCGTCTACCAGTAACAGGGTTCCGTCAGCGGGCTGCTGGGTTGGTTGGGGTTCAGCTTCTAATTCAATGTTTGATAGCTGGTCAGATATGGGCAGATAAACATCGAAGCGTGTGCCTTCATCAATGACTGAATGAACGCGGACATGGCCGTTGACGCTATGAATAATGCCGTCTGCGGCAGCCAATCCCATGCCAGTGCCTTTGTCATACTCTTTAGTGGTAAAAAAAGGGTTAAAAATTTCTGCGATTAATTCCTGAGGGATGCCGGTGCCGTTATCTTCAATACTGAGTAGAACATGTTCACCCTGAAACAGTTGATGGCAGGAATGGCAGCTGGTTCTAGGGGTAAAGTTCTTTGAAAGGGATACTTTAAGCGTGCCATGACCTTCAGGCATGGCGTCGCTGGCATTGATACAGATGTTCATCACCACCTGATGAAGCTGTGTGGGATCAGCGTGTATGGTCGGCAGATTGGTAGCAAAATGACGACTAACAATCGCCGTGGATGGCAAAGTAACGCTAAGCAGGTCGAGAACTTCATTCACTACATGCTCTGGTTTTAGGGTCTGCAGTTCAAGGGGTTGGGAACGGCTGTAATTGAGCATTTGCCGTATCAGGTCGCGGCCGCGACCGCCGGCCTGACGAATGGCGCTTAAATAGCTGGTTAATTTGGTGTTTTTTATCACCGCAGGGTGCAGAGCCGCGAGATCTCCATAGCCGAGAATACCGGTGAGGATGTTGTTGAAATCATGGGCAATTCCACCGGCGAGCTGCCCCAGGGCCTCCATTTTTCGAGCTTGGCGTACCTGTAGTTCCAGTTGGCGTTTTTCAGTGATATCACTAACTAATGCGAAAATACTGCGAATTTCCCCGTCTGAATCGAGAATGGGGGTGATATACCACTCGCATTCGACAATTTCTTTTGCTCGGGTTACGCCCTGACCCAGGTAATAAATGGGCTCGGGGTTTTCTAAAACCGCCCCCCAGAGCTCGATGAGTTTGTATTGTCTGTCGGCAGGCGTGATGTCTGTTAGTTTAAGTTGTTGAGCCTGTTCGACCGTGTAACCAAAAAGTTTTTCGGCGGCAAGGTTCCAGTCTACTAGTCGGCGCTGTAGGTCGATCTCTATTAATGCCAGGGGTGTGGCAGCAATCAATCTGGCTAATTTGCCACTAAGGTCTCGGCTACTCTGCTCGGCTTTGACCAAAGCAGTCAGGTCACGGTGGACAATCATCACTTCTTCGGCTGCGCCGGGTTCGCTTGCCGGAAAGCGGGTGCCATAGACCTCTAAACTGATCCAGTGACCGTTACGAAGCTCCCCTTCAATGTGGGCGCTGGCGGTTTGCTGTTTGATGATCGATTGGTAAAACGCTGACATTTGAGACTGGTTATCGACAATCTCATCTATGGAGCCGGAGAGTAGCTCCTCCCGACTAATGCTCAGCAGTTTGCAGTAGGCCTGGTTGACTTCAAGGAAGCGACCTTGTTGGTCGGTAATGCAGATGCCGAATGGCATGTTACCGACGATTGCCTGGTAGCGGTTATTGCTGACTTCAAGCCGTTTCGGTAATTGTTCTTTGAGTCGAAGAATGCCGATATAGGTTCGTTGGTCATTGTTTTCGATTAACGAACCGTGAAGCTCAACTTCAAAGCTATCGCCGTTTTTGTGCAGAGCCAGACGGGGTCCTAAATAAGATGAGTCTTGAGTTGATCGGAGCAGGCGTCGGCGACGGTCTTGCCACTCACTCTTAATTAGAAACGTGCTTATATTCTGGTTGACCACCTGTTCGCTGCTATAACCATGCATGGTTGCAAAGGAGTCGTTGCAATCGATGATGTTGAATTCATTATCGAGTATACAAATGCCGTCGGGTATTGCGTTAAAAAACGCGCGGCGCTTTTGGCCTGCCTCGCGTAATGCTAGCTCTCCATGGTGGCGCCGAGAAATATCACGGAGCACGCCGAATAGGTAACGTTGGTGGTCGATAACGATAATTTCGCCGAGGATGAGCCAGACCGCATTGATTGTTTTTTGGCTGTTTGTAAACTCAAATTGGCGGGTGCTACCGACAGCTGCGGTGGCAATGAAGTTTTCCAGCTCTTTTTGGTCGGTTTCACCGAGCAGGCTGTAGATCGATTTGTCTATTACCTGTTGGGTTGGTAGACCAGCGGTTTTGATAAAACGCCCGCTAGCATCAGCAATTACTGCAGATGTGTTCAGGACGACCAGGCCGTTACTGGCTTTTTCAGCGATATTAAAAACTCGCTTATCGGTAATGAGTCCTGGGTGCTGGAGTAAATTGTTGGAGGATTGATGGGCTTTGTGGGCTAGCAGCAATACGGATGTCCAGTAATTGCTTTGACTATCTCGCTGTAGATGTAGAACTACCTTAAGGCCAGCATGGGGTGTTTGCCCTAGAGTCACAATCTGCTGCAGGTTTAGGGTCGGGCTGGGCTCTGGTGGCACTTCTATTGACTCAAGATCAATGACCATCAATGTGGCTGGTAGGTGTGCAAGTCCCAGCTCCAGTCGATCGGCAGCCACTAGTTCGACATCAAGACCAATCAGGGGCGCTGCTGTGTCGACAGGAATTATCTGCGGATCGGTACTGATAACGATTATTTTCATCGGTTAATTCAGCAGGAAAAGCGATTAGCTATTAAGTTGAACAAAAAAGGGGACCCAGCTGGCGACGATCAGCAGGGCCAGAGCCAGGTTGTAGCGGATCAGTCGACGCCAGGCCAGGTTCTGCTCCAGGTCATTATTACCCTGGCGGTAGATGGCCAGCATCGTCGAATCAAGCAGTAGGAGCATGAAGACAATCGGCGTGGTCACTGCCGCTAATAAGCCGGCTGAGACTTCGTTACCGCTAAAAGATGTTGCGTTGGGGAGCCAGGGGAAAATGATCAGCACGACGCTGGTGGTTAGCAAGGCCAGTCGTAGCGGTGGGGTTGAGTGTTTTGATGTCATATTTAATTTGATCGATTAGGTAGCGCATAAAATTAGCTGATTGAGGTGCAGAATTTGAGTTTCTATTGTCCCGCCTAGACTGTTCGGTTTCTGTGGTGGAAGAAGCAATGTGCTGGTATTGCCGGCCGGTCTGTTTGGTGGCGTGACACTGCTTATCCAGACAAAAACCCCAGCGTTAGGGCGTTCTTACTAGGTGTTATTTTGCTGATTTTTTTGCGCCGTCACCGGAGGTGGGTCTTGCATCTAATCAGAGGTCGTTGTTAATAAACCTGAAAACACTGATTGTTTGGTTGTTGAGTGTAGCCGATGATGCTCGGTTTTGGGCAGCAGAGATTGCTGCTGTTTGGCGTTATATGCGGATAATGTCGCGAGGTTTCTGGCTGATAAGTGTTAACTGCCCAGGTTAATTAAACCAGCCCGAAGGGAAGATTTAAACTAGGCATTAACTGGCTAACAGAGAATGGGCAGATTTTCGAAAACGACGGGGCTCAATACTCTTACATGGTTATTGAGTTAGCGCGGCGCTGGGGAGCCCGGTTTTATCCTTAACCGTGCTGAGCTATCGGTGGGGTGTTGGTTGAAAATTGGCAGGTGATCTGAAGTATTTCACTGATTAAAAACGGCTTTTCTATAAAGCCATTGATACCTAGCCTTTTTAATGCCGGTAGGCAGCCATCCTTGTCATGCCCAGTCATGATGACTGCAGGTAGATCAGGTGAGTAGCCGCGTAGTTGTTCCAGGGTCTGTTCACCGTTCAACCCAGGCATTACCAGATCGAGTAGCAATAAATTGCATTTCGGAAATTGCTGAAGGGTTTTCAGCGCATCGCTACCATTTGCAACCGTGCGAATTCGGTGGCCCTCCAGGGACAAGGCTTCTTTGAGCAAGCTGCGAATGGTTAGGTCATCATCGACCACCAATATATAGGGTTCGCATGCCAGCGTGGGTTGATCGGCCAGCAGAGGGGTGCAAAGATTTTTTGCAAATTGAAGTAGGTTTGCCATAGTCCTAACTAACCTGCGGGTTCTTGTGACTGAGTTTTGAAGGGTTCTATTAATTTGATTCGTTAGTTGTTATGCCAGAAAGAAATTAGAAAAACAACTATTTTATAGTTAGTTATGCTATTGAATAGAGAAATCGGATTAATAACGCTTGGTAAGTTGTGCTTTATAGTGCTCGGCTGATTTGGGTAAAAGGTCAAAGGATTTCCGATTTCCCATTTAATCCTTTCATAAGTATTTGATTTTATTTGTAATTTTTGTTTTTGGTTGTTATGGTAGAAAAAAGCTTCTAGTGCCGGGGGTGGCGTGGAACGGGGTTTTTGTGGGTTTCAGTGCTTGTTGTCGTTATGTCTGTTTGTTTTAAGCAGTTATTTGCGCTGGGTTGAGGTTGGGTTGTTTTACTATCGAGATCTATAACCTGGATTCTTTTAATAAATTTAGCGGTGAACTTGTCACCGCCTGGCGACAGCCGGTTCTTCCCACCAGGGTAACCAGCGCACTACTGACCAGCAGAGTGATGAGCAAGAGTGTTCCACTTGGGTGGTAGGCGGTTTTGAGTAGCTGGCTAGTTAACAGTGCTCCAGTGCCAACTGCAGCGCTGATACCAAGCAGGCCGGTTAGCAGTCCCAGTAGGCAGAATCGTAACGTGAAAATGTTGCGAATTTGTCGTTCGGCAGCGCCTAGCGCTCGTAATAGTGCGGCCTCCTGTTCCACCTGCCCCCGTTCCGATACCACCACTGCAATTAACACAGAGCATCCCGCTAGTAGTGTTAGTGCACCCATGAACTGTACAGCCGAGGCCAACCTGGCAACGATCTCCTGCATTGCGGCCACCATTTGACGCATATCGATAACCGTAACATTGGGGAACCGTGACACCAGTTTGCGTTGAAAATTGTTGCTATCTTTCGATTGAAGGTGGAGTGCTGTTACGTAGCTAGTGGGGACATCCGCGAGCGCTCCGGGGGAGAAAATCACGAAAAAATTGGTGGTCATTCGTTCCCAGTCGACCTGGCGAATACTGGTAACGGTACCGCGATGCTGGCTTCCTGCAATGGTAAACAGCAGCTCGCTACCGATTTTGGCACCGAGTAGGTCTGCCCATTCTTTTTCTACCGATATTTCCTGCTGGTTCGGTGTTGTGCTCCACCATTGACCTTGAAGAATCGGGTTGTGTGGTTCGGGTGTTAATCGCCAACTCAGGTTGTTCTCACGTTCTGCCAT
>JAHRWJ010000255.1 GCA_019090185.1 Immundisolibacteraceae bacterium | reverse complement strand
AACGCCTCTTCGGTGCGATCCTGCTCGCTTTCATAGCTGACACCGATATGTTCCGGCAGGCCAAAGTTAGTGACTGCATCGGCAACCTGCCGGCGTAAAGGGCCCAGGTCACTACCCGGGATCAGGTAAATATCGATATCCAGTTTGGGCCGAAAGGCCTCGTGACTAATATCGAACTGACTCTCCACAAAGCCATACTCGGCTACCTGACCAAGCGGAATTTGCCGGCCCTGCAGGGACGATACCGTGAGTCGATCAAAAACCTCTAATGGTGCCTGTTCATTGGCACGGGCCCGCAACACGATGTCATATTCTTCACCCTGATCATCGCGAAATTCATCAATTTTGAGCCCATGGCTAATCAACATTAACACCGGGTCAATCGCTGTTTTAGGTACCTGCAGCGCCTGTGCTTTGAGGGCATCGCGTTGTACCGAAATAGAGTGATATTCGGTTCTGGCCGGATTATTAACCGACAACACATTGGGTATTTTCCAGAACGTCTGATCGAGCTGCCTGGCAAGCCCCCTAAGGTCGTCGATACTGGCACCACTCAGCGTGACCGTGGTATCCACATCGGTATCGGTACCAATTAAGATCGGTGATGCGTTGATCGCTGCAAACGCCGAGAAACTATGTAATCGCAGGTTAAGCTCATCGATTAACTTACCCAGCCGCACGGAGTTTCGATAATTGACCTCCACAAACAGAGCGGCGTCGGTACGTCGCTGCTGCACCTGTAGCAGCCCCATGTTGACCCGCGGAAAATTGCCACCCTGCACGGTTGTGACCCGAAACACCTCCGGATACTCGCCGAGCAACTGTTCAATGTCGGCAGTCAGCTCAGTCATAAACAGCTCTGAGCTGTTTTCCCCAGCTTCGACATTGATGGTGAAAAACGGATCATCACTATCTGGAAATACTATTTGCGGCACCTGGGTGACACACCATCCCGCGATCCCAAATAATCCGATTACAATCAACAACAGTGCCCACCACTTCTGAATCGCAGCTTGTAGTAAACGGGTAAACACCTGATCTCGAAACGGGATAAGCGCATTTAGAAAGCTGGGGGGGCTGGGTAGTTGGCGGACTTTATTGAAGCGACGAAACCAGTTATTACTGTCTGGTAAAGCTGGCAAAAAAAGCCTGTTGACGGTACCAAAGGTTGCCACAGAGAGGGTTGTGGCACTCACCGCAACAAACAGTGAGGCACACAAGCAGAGCCAAATAGTGACTGCCAGACTGCGCATAATCAGGCCAGTTTCTGAGGTCAGCAAAAACACCGGCAGAAATGCCAGCGCGGTGGTGAGCGTCGAACTCAGTAGCGGACTGATCACCGAACCGGTGCCCTCTACCGCCGCATCACGATTACTGAAACCCTGATAGTGACTCAACTTAAAGGCGTTTTCGGTAACCACAATGCCGTTATCTACGATCAGACCAAGGGCAATAATAAAACCGGCCACCGACATCTGCTGCAGACCAAAGTCGGTCAGCGACAGCCACACCAATGACAACATTAGCGACATTGGCAGCATGATGCCAATCGCAAAGGTGGAGCGATAGCCCACCGAAAATAGCAGCACCACACAGAGGATGAGAATGCCCTGCACCACGTTCCAGAGCAACCCGGTGATGTTGCGCCTCACCCCCTCTTCGACGTTAAACAAAAAGCGCAACTCGACACCGCCTGGCAGCTGGCTGCGAAACTTATCCAGTAGCTGGTCGAGCTGTTCGCGTACCACCAGCACATTCGCGTCATTACGAACCTTAGCCGTAATAAGCACCGCGGGTTCACCGTTTAGCCGGTGCAATACGGGGTCCGGCTTATAGATCTCTTCAACACTGGCGACGTCCGCCAGGTTAATACTCTTACCAGCACCGGTAAGGAGTGGCGTGGCCGCCACGTCACCAATATTTCGGTAGCTACTGCCAGGCGGAATAACGGTAACTGCCTGGCTACCAAACTCCATGGTGCCAACCGGTAAGAAACGATTCTCGCTGGCCACTGCCTGGGTTACCTGATCAATCGACACCCCATATTGGCCCATGCGATCCATATCAAGCCAGGCGACCACTTCACGATCCGACTTAACCACTTCAATTTTTTGCAAAAATTCATTGCGCCGCAACGTTAATTTCAATTGGTTAGCCCAGTTAAGCCGCTGGGCATAGGTCAGGTCCGGGCCGACCAACGCGAATACAAACGGCACCAGCATGTCAGTAGGGCTCTGCTTTTCGATGCTGCTCTCGAGGTCATCAGGCAGCTCATCCTGAATTTTATTGAGCTTGGAAGAGACCTCCAGGTACTTATCGTTGATATCGACGCCATAAAAAAACTTGATACGAATCACTGCATGGCTTTTAAAAATATCGGTCTCAAACTCATCGATATCGCCAAGGCTCTGCAGTTCGTCTTCGACCTCAAAAACAACCCGGTTCTGAATCTCTGCCGGGGACGCCCCGGGCAGGGTAAGTGTCACCACCAACGACGGCATTTCCACGGTCGGTAAATCCGATATTTTTAATGCCGGAATCGAAGAGATACCAATGGCCAGCACAGCAATCGCTGCGATCAAACTCAACAACACATGATCGACAATAAAACTGATCAGCGACCTCATTGAACGATCTCTATGCGACTCCCGTCACTGAGGTTACGGCCAAAGGTAATAACCTCCGGCGTATTAAGGTTCTCAACCAGAATGGCCTGGCCATCGATCACATCAACGATGGTGACATCGACCCTTTTAGCCCGCCGACTATCTCCACTGGGCACATAAAGCTCTCCGCTACTGCCGCGCAAATTACGCAGCGCTGCCAGTGGAACCACTGAGCCCTGACTTTTACTATCACTGAAAAGTATCACCTTAGCGAGCATGCCTGGCTTGAGCGGGCGGTCGGTGGCAATCGTAACTTCTAAGCGATAGAGCCCATCAGCAGGATCGGCCTCCTGGCCCACCATCGAAATCAGCCCAGAAAATTTCTCATCTGGATAGGGACTAAACTCAACCTCTACCTGCACCCCCTCCTGCACCGATAGAATCTGCCGGTCGGTGAGATTATCAATCTCGACGAGCCAGGGCCGGTCAGCGCGCTGCAAGGCATAAATTGGCCTACCAGCAGCCACCGTGCCCGGATGTTCAAAATACTTCACCCCGATCACACCCGCTTCTGGTGCGTGTAGCTGGCAGCGCCGCAAATTAACCTGCGCCTGATTATCCGCAACTCGCGCCTGTTCCAGAGTAGTTTGCGCCGCCTGATGATCATCTTCTGAGGCTTTTTGGTCGATGTAGAGTGCATCAATACGCCGAAAATGACTCTGAGCAAGATCTAAGGTTGCCTTAGTGTCCCGCGCCCTATCGAGGGCATCCACATCCTCAAGTCTGGCCAATAACTGTCCGCTCTCAACCGCATCGCCCTCTTCGACCAGGATCTGCGTTAACCGCCCTCCTATCTCGAACGACAACGCCTGCGTTTTAACCGACAACTGACCGGCGGTATGGAAAATTGATTGCCCACTAGATGAGCCCACAGAGACGGACTTAACCGGAATCGGTAACTGCTGCTTATCTGCATCCGCGGCAACCACCAACAGCGGACATTGCAATAGCAAGGCCCCAATAATCATCCGTGAACTAACATGAATTGCTTGTCTGCTCATAAGCTTGACCAATATCCAGTAATTCGAGATAAAAATAGCTACTTATTCATTTTTCTGCAGCCGATTTGCCAAGCAGCAATCGACCATTTTTTATGTCCTTATCACAGGCAGCCCCAGGGAGGCCGACCTATCCTATCAGGTTAGATAGCATCAGCTTACTTGATGGATGACCAGAACCTCCCAGCCGTCAATCAAGACAGGTTATCTGCCCAACACCTTGCTGCAGGAGCCAGCTACGTTGGCCAGCACCGACCCGCACCAATCACTAGTCGGTGCCAACCAGCCCAGTTACTGCTTCACCCAGCAATCCCAACGACTCCATTGACTCCTGCTGATCAATAGAACCCCAGATCATTTCCAGCAACAGGTAGTTGCAGCCACTCTCGGCATAGAACTGCTCGACCTTTTCGCGCACGGTTTCGGGGGAGCCCACAATAAAGGTATCGTAAGCGGCTAGCTGGTCATAATCCGGCGGAAACTGGGTAGCGACGGATGCATTATCGAGCCAGAGTTTCTGCAGGTTCTGGTAAAAAACCGGGTAGGCCTGGCGAGCTTTCTTCTCAGCAGCAGCATCGGTTTCGGCCACAAAACCCATACGGAACGCGCCCATTTTAGGGCTCGTCATCTCTGGGTTAAGCGCTCCACCGGGCTGCCAAATATCAAAAAACGCTTTCGATTGTGCCGCCAACGCCTGATTAGGTCCGGCCGTAATCACATTAAGGCTGCGCTCGGCTGCGTACTGAATACTGTT
>JAHRWJ010000254.1 GCA_019090185.1 Immundisolibacteraceae bacterium | reverse complement strand
GCACAGCCCGACACCGCCCCCTGGATACTCAAATACATTGCCGAGAACTCTCTAATAAAAACCGACCAGGGCTGGTGCTGGAAATTCGACGACAGCGCTTTTAAAACCAAGATGTTTGGCCAGGGCAGTGAATTAGTCGACCAGCTCACCGTGCCGCTGGCGATGATCTATGGCCAGCTCAGTAATTTTTTCGATGCCGATACCCTCGATTACATTCGCGAACTGCTACCCGACGGCAGCCCACTGATCTCAATTCCAGAAGCTCACCACCACCTGTTCCTGGATCAGCCGCTGGCGGTTGTTAGTGTCCTCAGAACCCTGTTAACTACCTGGGCAAGCCGGTAACAAATAATCGCTAAAAACCTTATCCCTCTTAATCCAGGTTGTTGAAGGAACTTCAAGATCATGTCAAACGTCCCTTACCGCCAAACCCCGTTGGGCGTCAGGGTGCTGCTCACCCTGCTGTTTTTGACCATAGCTGGAATAGCCCAACTCAGGATAGCCGACCAGCAAAGCGCTACCCAGATCCATCAGAGCCTACAAAACTCACTAACTACCTTCGCGGTGGCTCGCACTCTTAACGGCGTCATCTCTGTCGCTCAAGGCACCGAACTGGCCATTGAGCCTGCCGGCGTCGGTATTAGCCTGGCGGTCGGTGAAGTCCTCGACCCCATCAACGACCTGATCGAGCGGTTTTCCTGGGTCATGCTTGCCAGCAGCACGTCACTTGGCATTCAGGCGCTCGTGCTTGAATTCAGTGGCGCAAAAGTGATCGGCGTTTTGCTGACTCTGATCAGTTTGCTAATGGCTGGATACCTGTGGCTACCCGCTAAAACTGGCACTACCCCCAGGTTGCTGCTGAGTCGAGCACTTATCCTGCTCTGCTTTATCCGTTTCTCCGTCATAGCCGTGGTGCTGATGAACCATCAGCTGTCGGCGGCTTTTTTGAATAACAAAATTGTCGAATCCACCGAAATACTGCAACAAACCACAGCGCGGATTGAAAAGCTTGAAGCGCGTAGCAGCTAGCAGCCTGTTGACGCCCAAGCGGGTTTTACAGAACAGCTAAAAACCGTATTAAAGGAGGTAGCAGTAACCTTTGATGCCAAAAAGAAACTAACCTATTATCAGGACCTTGCCGCCAAAACCGTATCCCATATCATCGAATTAGCCGCACTATTTCTCGTTCAAACCATACTAATTCCACTCATTTTTTTCTGGGCGCTGATAAAAATATTGCGTTATCTGCTGAAGGTTGGGGAATAACCAGACCAGACAGCGGCGCTAGAATGCCGATAATGACTAGCAACAGGCAAATTTGGTATTGCCACTGGTCGACGATTTGCGAGTTCGATTCAAACCAGAGAAACCCCGAACCGGCCCACCATGGAAGCGTTATTAGCCAAAATCAATCGCTGTAAAATCTGCCAGCCCCACTTACCGCTGGGTGCCCGTCCCCTGTTACAGATCAGCCCCAACGCCAAAATATTGATTGCCGGGCAGGCACCCGGGCGCAAGGCCCATGAATCAAGAACTGCGTTTGACGATGCCAGCGGTGACCGGCTCCGACAATGGCTCGGCGTTTCCAGCCAGGTGTTCTATGACTCGCAACAGATCGCCCTGCTACCCATAGGCTTTTGTTATCCCGGCAGCGGAAAACATGGCGACCTGCCACCGCGACCTGAGTGCGAACCGGCCTGGCGGGCCCAGCTACTAAGCCAGTTACCTAATCTATCGATGACGCTGGTGCTGGGCCAATATGCCCAGGGTTACCATTTCAGTGACCACCACCGATCACTGACCGAGCGGGTTCTGGCTTGGCGGGATCAGTGGCCTACCACCGTTGCACTACCTCACCCCAGCCCACGCAATAACATCTGGCTGCGCAAAAACCCCTGGTTTGCAGCTGAACTGTTACCAGCGCTTAAAGTACAAGTCGCTGACGTTCTCGATCAATAACCCCCCTTCTGAGCAACTTACCTGCGACATCATGTCGCATTCCCAAAGATAAACACTGACGATAACCTACGCCCCGAAATCACTCCCCAATCCAATTTTGAGTCTTTGTTCTATGCAGCTGCACCGCCGGTTTTTCTCTCTACCCCTGCTCTCGCTATTGAGCCTGGTGATTAACATCGCTCAAGCAGATAGTGATCTATCGCCTCGCGCCGATGACCATGCTCCAATTGGGGTGATGGGCGAACATGCCCATAAACAGGGCAAATGGATGCTCTCTTACCGAGCCATGCAGATGGACATGAGCGGTAACCGGGATGGCAGTAACAACCTGAGTCGCACCGAAGTGCTGGCCGATTTTGTGGTTGCGCCGACAAAAATGAGCATGAACATGCAGATGTTCGGCGCCATGTTTGCCCCCAGCGACAAACTCACCCTGATGGTGATGGTTCCTTATCTAAAGTTAAAGATGGATCACGTCACTCGTTCTGGTGCCCGATTTACCACCCGCTCCAGCGGCTTTGGCGATATCAAGATCGCATCGATCACCACCCTTAAAAAGAGCGCCCACAACCAGTTACTGCTTAATCTAGGCATAAGTCTGCCCACCGGTTCCAACACCGAAGAGGGGGTCACCCCCGCCGGTAAAGCTCGCCTGCCCTATCCGATGCAGCTCGGCTCAGGTACCTATGACCTGATGCCAGGCCTCACCTACCTGGTTAAACAGCAGAACTACTCCTTTGGCCTGCAAACGATCGCCACCATTCGCACCGGCAGCGACCAGGGCTACCGCTTGGGTAACCGACTCGATAGTTCCATCTGGGTGGCAAAACCACTCAATG
>JAHRWJ010000253.1 GCA_019090185.1 Immundisolibacteraceae bacterium | reverse complement strand
CCCATCTCGCTATGAAATTTTAAAATCTGCTCGGCGGATGCGGTGCTGGCACCAGGACTGGTCTCCTCAACGAGTAAGTCTGCCAAGGGCGATTGCGCTGCCAGTTCGCGGATTTTTTTCATCACCTGAGCGCTCATTTTATGGTCGACCTCATGGTCGAAAAACCCTGACTTAATCACCGGGTCAGCTGCCGGGTCGGCGCTACTGATCATCACGCTGCCCTGGCTCTCCGGACGCAGTTGATAGCCAAATATCTGCATGCCATCGGCTTTCTCAAACTCGATACTCATGTCTTTGGGTTCCATCGACATGCGTTCGGGTTTGAGTGAAAAGGGTGCGACCACCAGCTCAATATCGGGGCGCGTCATCTCCGGCTCGCTGCGCACAAAGGCGACCACATCGTGGGAACCGGTGGCCATCAGGCCTTTTTTAGTGACCAGGTATTTCACCAGGTTTTTCACCAGGCCCAGGCCGCTAAATTCCCGGTTCAGGCTGATCGGTTCTTTGAGCTTGAACTGCACCATCATCATCCGGTGCTCGCGCAGGTTTTGGCCCACACCGGGTAGGTTGCTGACCAGGTCAATACCTAGCCCCTGTAGATGATCTGCGGCACCAATGCCAGAGAGTTGTAGCAGTTGCGGAGATTGAATAGTGCCAGCGGTGATCAGTACTTCCTTATCGGCCCGATATTCGAGTGGCTGGCCATTTTGAGCGCCCTTAACACCGACCGCCTGGCCATCTTCAATAAGAATTTTTTCGGTTAAAAAACCGGTGACAACGGTTAGGTTGGGGCGGTGACTAATCGGGCGTACAAAGGCGCTGGCCGCATCTTCGCGGCGGCCATCACGAATGGTGAACTGCACATAGCCGATGCCTTCCTGTTCGGGTCGGTTCAGATCGTCACGGGCTTCAAGGCCAAGTTCAGTGCCGGCAGCAATGGCGGCATCACAAATCGGATGCGGATTGGGATGGTTGCTGACCCGAAGCGGACCACCGACGCCACGCACCTCATCTTCACCGAGTTCGTGGTCTTCCATCGCCTTAAAACAGGGTGCGATCTCTTTCCAGCCCCAGCCCTGATTGCCAAGTGCTTCCCAATCATCGAAATCCTGGGCTTGGCCACGGGTATAAAACATGCCATTGACGGTGCTGGAACCGCCCATCATTCGGCCTCTAGGCCAGGACTCGGCGAGGTTGCCATTGCCAGGCTCAGGTTCGGTGTTGAAACGGCGAACATGGTGTTTATCAAACAGTAGTTTGCCAAACCCTTTGGGCATCTTTACGATCATGCTGTTGTCGTCTTTACCCGCCTCGAGTAGCAACACCGAATGGCGGCCACTGGCTGTGAGTCGATTCGCCAGCACGCAGCCGGCGGAACCTGCACCGACAATAATGAAATCGTAATTCATGGGTTTGCTCCCTCATATGTAACCGCAACTCAACGACCATGATTGAATTAGCCTGTTGTCACTTCTTGTCAAAGAGGTGCTATGACAGGTCCAATTTAATGGTGATGAGGCGTTGGCGGTTCTATTTTTAAGGTGCTGAAATCGATCCGGAATTCCGGCACCACAACAGAGGTCAGTATGCCGCATTTCGGCTGAAATGCGGCAGGCAGGCGAGGTTATTCGAGAAGGTTTATTAGGCTTTCGGGGTGCCGTAGAACAGCATCGACACATGCACTGCCTCGGCAAAAAACAGCCAACGCTCGGTCAGTAGCCCGCCGCTAATACTCAGCACCGCCAGCATCGACAGAAAGGTCGCTACGCCGCCGGAAGTCAGTAATACACCAACCATTAGCACGGTCGGCAATATAAAGGCAAAAATCACCGCGGTACGACGCAATTTTTTGGCGTGACGCCGGGCAATGGTGAAGCCCATTTCCTTCTGCACGAAGTTCGGTTCGGTGTGGGGTGGCTCTAGCAGGGTGACATCACCTAACCCGCCGAGTCCGGTGGCGCTGCCAATGTCATATTGACTAGGCACCTTGTCGACCAGCGTCCAGTAACTATATTTAAGCGCCCAACTAATCGGTAATAACAGCAGGGTTAGCAGTGCCAGCAGGTTGGTTTCGATGCCGGCGAGCTGACCAACACAGGTCAACCAGACCGCGCCACCGGCCAGCGCCAGGACCAGGTAGTTAACCACGGTTAGGGGGTTATGCCATTGGGGGATGGTTTTTAAACTGGCGTAAATCATGCCAGTGGCACTTATCGTAATCGCGGCCAGCAGAATAGCCAGGGAACCTGCCAGGCTCCAACCGCCAGAGGTGCTGCCTACAATGACCCAGCCGGTAGCAAACATTAGCACCAGTGGGTAGGTGGCAATTGCGGCAACCCCTTCACGGGATAGCCAGGAGGTGCGCCATTGGGACATGGCCCGCCAGGCCCGTTCCGGGTGACCCAGATGAAAGGTTGATGCGAGTAACCCAGCGGTGACCAGCGTCAGGCCGACGGCAAAACCGGCGATGCCCAGAGTCGAGTCGGTGGGCAGCAGACCATTAAGATTAAGCATCATTAACAGAATCAGCAGGCCGTATCCGGTGCCGGAGGCGGTGGTGAATAGAATCACTGAAAGGGCAGGGTGCATAAGAATTAAAGCCGGTAAGTAAAGTGTTGGTGGTGATGTGGGCTGGGCGTGAAGTGGTGATCGGCGTTAACGACGCTATCTCAGCGTGAAAACAGCCGATCTACCCATTTCAAAAAACGGCTGTCGATGGTCTCCTCTCTATCGATGTTAAGCGGTCGATAGCTGCTCGATGGGCCGGATTTGGGTCGTGGTGGCAGATATTTGTTGGTCGGCTGATAGCCGAGTTCGGGCATCAGGTCGAAGCCGTTACGTTCGGCGACCAGTTTAGATACATCAGAGTTTTCATCACCCAGATCACCAAAGTGGCGGGCCCCTGCTGGGCAGGTTGATACGCAGGAAGGTTGGCGCTCTTCTT
>JAHRWJ010000252.1 GCA_019090185.1 Immundisolibacteraceae bacterium | reverse complement strand
GCTGCCTGCTCCACCAGGCCGACGAAGCAGACCACAACCACCAATCCTGGGTGGCACAACTACCCATGGTTGCCAGCGACCATACCCACGTGACCCGCAACGAAAAAGACCTCGTGCTGCTGATGTCAGGTGTGGTGAATAACCACTTCGACTTCACCAAAGCCCACACCCGACTGGGCAACCGCTCAAACCATGATTCTGAACAGGGGTCGCCGGTCAATTATCTGGAGTTTAGTGAGCTGGAAAACGTCGGTACCGGCCACGGCATCGCCTGGGATGAAGACCATAGTCAACAGATTGACGACCTTTGCAGGCCGATATTAACCGGCGAATAGAGCGTTCGAACACTCACCTTTGGAATAGCCGCTTCTGGATTTCAACTGCCTGATAACCGCTGAGCAAATTAAAACTTTACAGTCAATATCGGCATGAAAAGGCGACGGCGCTGACAGGTTGCTTGTGCGAACGCTGAATTCATCAATAAATTCGGGCGGATTCAAACAATCACAGCAAACAGCAGAAATATTGCGATCGTAAAAACCCCCAACCATGGAATCACCACCGGGTAGCTAACCAACCCTTCTACTGGTAAACGGGTTCGCTTTATCCAGATTAACGAAACATTAATCAGCAAAAATAGCAGTAAAGTGAGAAAGCTGGTGACCCCCGCCAGGGTAACCAGCGGAAACCAAAGCGCCAGCAACAAAATAATTAATGTAACAAGGGCCGTTGCTAGCAGCGGCGTTCCTGTTCTTTTGCCTACTCTTGAAAAAATACCAGGCGCCCAGCCTCGGCTACCCATACCGTAAAGCACCCGACTCGCCATGATCACTTGAATCAATGCACCATTAATCACCGCAAACAGCCCGATTAAGGTAATCACTACTGGCGAGTTGCCCGTGGCTTTTTGATAAAGCAGTGCCAAAGGCGCTTTGCTGCCAATTAACTCATCAGGCGTCAGCACAAGCACCGCAACCAGGGAGACCACCAAATAGAACAGGGTTGTCACGGCCAGGGCCAGCAAAATGGCTCGTGGCAACGTTTTTGCGGGGTCTTTAACCTCCTCCGCTACATTGACCATATCCTCGAAACCTACGTAGGCATAAAAGGCGATAAAAGCACCGCCAATAATGCCCGCCCAGCCAGGAAACTGACCCAGAGCAGCGCTACCCCCCGCCGGCAATCCGTTTTCTAAAAAACTAGCCCCACCAACCCAAATAACCATCAACAGACCCAACACTTCTACCGTGGTCATAATCGCTGCAAGCGTAAGGGACTCTTTAACGCCCCACGCCGCAACCAATCCCATGCAGATCACCGTGCCAACCATCATCACCCAGAGCGGGGCAACGATAAAAACACTCAGATAACCAGCAAACCCATGCACCAGCGTCGCCGACGAGACCATGCCAGTCAGCAACACCAGATAGCCAATTAAGGCGCTTAAGGTGGTTTTATGAAACGCTTCCTCAACATAAACCGCCTCACCGGCGCTAAAAGGAAAGCGGGCGGCTAATTCAGCGTAAGAGAACGCAGAAAACAGCGCCAAAAAGGCAGCCAGGACAAAAGAGACTGGCGCATAAATACCCGCCCTGCCAGCTACCTCACCGACCAGAACATAGATTCCCGCGCCCAGAATCGTACCCACCCCATACAGCGTCAGTAGCAGCATACCCACCGACCTGCGCAGCACTGGCTGGTCGGGTGACTGCAGAGTAGGTTCTTGATCAGATAGCGTCATAAGGAGGATGGCCTCAACAAGCGGGAACTAAAGGGTTTTGCTGGAAACTCCACAACAACCCAATTTATCATTTTCCTAAGTGTTGTCCGTTGCAACATTCCAAACAGTAGTCACGACCAGTGATGGCTGATTTCAGGGCCTACTAGCCTTTTTAAACAACTGGCTAATGGTCAGGGATTGCACGCCAAAATGGCCCCCTATCGCGGCCATGTTAGTGCGAGTCCACCAGAATAAATTCACAATTCAAGACTTGGCCTCTACTATTCGAGCTTCCTTATTGCCTGCATTGACTGCGGCACGGCACTATAAAAACAGCCCCACTAATAATATTTCGATTCATTTAAACGCTGTTCTTCTATCAAAAAAATGACGTCTGGCTAGCAGGCGCAGATTTTCTAGGAGCCTCTGAAAAACTCAGGGTGCCCAGAGGAAATACCCTTGGGGGTGGAAGCAGGAGCCTCTCAGAACATTCAGGTTTGAGACGCAGAATGCAGGTAATAGTGGGGCCATCACCTACTTTTGCACCAGCAGTAGACGCCATGAGGCAACGGAAAAGCTAGATGTTTTGAGGAAGCAGATACGAATTTAGGGTTTTCCGAAGTTCCTTCACTGAGCCCGTGTTTATCGTTTTGTTAAAGATTTTTGATCACAATACTGCCCATATGGCGTTCTATCACCGTTACGCATCATCCCAGGATGAGTTTTTCGTAATTTTGCTTCCAGTTTCGTTAAGCGATTCACCTCAGAGATTTTGCCCAATGAATTCGAATTCTGCGCATACTCTTTTAGAAAGTCCGCATACCCAATAGGGTCCCGTTCCTTGGCGTTTACCACCTTCATCGCTTTATCCGTCTTTACAAAGTATTCTCCTGCTTTCCCGTCTATTCCCTGCGCACGATACATTCTGGCCAACTCATACAACGACATATGAACAGGGCCATTAGCCTTTTCATCTAATTCAAACGCCTTTAACAGCCCGCGCTCTGATTCCTTCCAATCACAAATTGCGCCTGACGCCCTCCCATACTCATACGCATATGTGGCGGTTGTGCTAGCAGACGCTTTCCCAATATCTGCGTTTGCCCATGCGCGGCCATATGCCATTCGCGCATTGAACCATTTGTCTTGTTTCGCATTTTGTATCCCACCCCGGTAATACTGCTCTCCAGTGTGCAGATTAATTGGATTCACGCATCCGACCAAAAAGAACGCAAATATTACTGTTACGGAAAGCGCTCTCATCCTACTAGTCCGCTAACACTCGGTTCAGCAATCGCCAAAATCAGTAACGGTTTGGCAAGCCGGCTGCATTGGTTTGCTATAAATTTGCCCAAAAGCCGCTATGCGGTAGCTGTTAGTAACAAAACAGGATAATCACCTTGTGGCTTATGGACTCTACTTACAGATGCAACCTGAACATCATTGAACCCAGCCCGCTTTGCAAACTCTTCAAGCTCCTCGTGATCGAAGCCAAAATGGAATACCCCAGTGTCTTCGGTATGGAAAGTGCCATCTTCTGTTTCTAGGTCGGCTATGGCGATGAAACCACCGCTGCTGAGCATGGCGTGAAACTTCTCAAACATCGCCTTGATATCATCGACGTGATGCATGGTCATTGATGAGATGATTCCATCGAACGTTCTGTCCAAGTTTAATTTAGATAAATCTCGTTCAATTATTTCAAGTTCGCAGCCCAAACTAGCTCTTTTTTGCTCTAGCTGTTGGTTCATCGATTTAGATATATCAACCGCCGAAATCTTACCGACTACCGGCGCAATTTTTTCTAGCAGCAACCCGGTGCCAGAGCCAAAATCCATAATATTCATACCTGAAGAAAAATGGATACGACTGAGTATCGAGCTAGCAATCTTCTCAACATTAGCCACTCTATGATTTACTTGCTCATAGCTTTCGGCCTTATGCTTGAAGAAGTCGTTACTCATTTACTGCCTCCTTGTATCACGACGCCATAATTAGTTGGAAGATACCGCTATGAACATGCCTCAGTAAAATATTGGAATCTTAGAACTGCCCCTCGTGAATCTGCTGATAAACTTTGAACTTGATTCCGCCTTTGGAAGCTCGATATGGAAACGCCTGATTCTAACTCAAATTCAAGGTGACTCCCGTGACGCTATGCGGCCCGGCTACCCCTTAACTGGTCAATAGAGCCGCCTATGTTTATTGCACATATTCCATCAGGCTATATCTTGTCTACTTCCATTGTGGAGCGGATCCGAAACTTGCCAGTGAAGGCGACTATTGCCATCCCTGTAGGAATATTAGGCGCTTTAGCTCCAGATTTTGACATGTTGTATTTTTATCTCATTGACCACCAGCAGACCCATCATCATAAATACATCACTCATTGGCCGCTGCTCTGGCTATCGCTGATAATTATTTCGTCGTCATGGTTCCGTTTTAGTAGTCAATCTAAGGCCGCATCTACCATTTTGATTTTCAGCTTAGGTGGGCTTTTGCATCTGATCTTAGATACTCTGGTTGGCGATATTTGGTGGTTATCCCCTTTTATTAACGAACCCTACGCTTTATTTACTGTGCCAGCACTAGTGAAACCGTGGTGGCTTAATTTCATAATTCACTGGTCTTTTGCGGTAGAGGTTGCAATATTTTTTTGGGCTGTAGCCAGATATAGGTCCCGATCTAATAAAAAAATAGAAGGGTAAAACCTTAACTGAACATATTTAGGGCGGCAGTTTTTCTCAATTAGTGCCCTGGGATAATGTATTACGCACGCTAGCGAAGTCAGTTTCTAGAGATATTCACGTGTTGCCAGCGCTAAACAAAAAGATGAAAAGATAAGGGTCAGATCTAACATTCCAACATTCACCGCCATCATTGGTTGGTTGTTTCAAGGTCGACGATGCTTTTAACTTCCCAGCTAACAGTGATTTAGCCAACCTCAAAATGTTCACCATTGCCTAGTACCGTTGGGGGCAACGCTTGGTCACGATCCAT
>JAHRWJ010000251.1 GCA_019090185.1 Immundisolibacteraceae bacterium | reverse complement strand
CCGGCGTTTTCGTCCGCCAGTACGATATCGACACGCTCTCCACCAAGCTCATTGGATACGCTCTGAACACGGGTACCGTGCATACCGACACAGGCACCAATGGGATCTATTCTAGCCTCATTACTAAGAACGGCTATTTTGGCTCGAACCCCTGGATCTCGTGCCGCACCGACGATTTCAACCAGCCCTTCGCTGACCTCGGGCACCTCACGGCGAAACAGCTCAACCAACAGCTCTGGCGCTGTTCGCACCAGCAGCAATTGCGGCCCACGCGGCTCTTCTGAAATAGCAGTCAAAAATGCGGAAATACGGTCGCCACCACGCACGTTTTCTCTTGGTATTAATTTGTCTCGGGTAATGACGCCTTCGGCTCCGCCACCTAGATCAACAATGACGTTACCCCGATCAACTCGCTTGACCTGCCCGGTTAGCATCTGACCAACACGGGGCTCAAATAAATCGGCAATCTTCGCGCGCTCAGCTTCGCGCACTTTCTGCACAATGACCTGTTTGGCCTGTTGAGATGCGATACGCCCAAAAGGCACATTCTCAACTGGTTTTTCGATATAACCGCCGATTTCGATTCCGCTTTGCTGCTGCCGTGCTTCGGCTAAGCGAACCATATGATCCTGGTTGTAGGCAAATTCGCCATCACTATCGACGTCTTGATCATCATCATCGGCTACCACCTGCCAGAGCTGGAAGGTGTCATATGCCCCAGTGGTGACATTCACCTCTACTCGATAATCGGAATCATCAGTAGCAACTTTTTTACGCGCAGCAGCCAGAGCAGATTCGATAGCTGCAAAAATGATTTGCGGCTCAAGCCCTTTCTCATTGGAGACAACGTCTACAACCTGCAGTATTTCTCTGTTATCCATTCTAGTTAAGCCCCGACTCAACAAACGAAGGCACCAGCCGCGCTCGACGGATAGTATCTAACGGCACTTCAACTGAGTGACCGTCAACCTTTAACTCTATCCGCCCATCTTCCACACGGCAGATTTCACCACGAAAATTCTTGCGCCCATCAACAGCCTGCCGCAATTGCACATTAGCCTCTTCGCCTACAAATCGCTCAAAATGGGCGGCTGTAATGAGCGGCCTGTCTGCCCCTGGCGACGAGACTTCTAAATTATAGTTACTCGCCATCGGCTCATTGACATCAAGCACGCCACTGACATACCTGCTGACAGCCTCGCAATCCTTAACGCCAACCCCGTCAGGCCCATCAACATACAGCCTTAAGACCGCATCTCTGCGATTTAGCAGCTCAACACACACCAGCTCGTAACCCAGGGACTCTATCCCCGCACGAACCAGACTATCGACCTGTTGAGCTGATGCAGCCATTCAATACCTGGGCTAAAAACTGAACCTAAAAAAAAAGGGCCAAAGGCCCATTCCGTAAATCTATATTTTTATCGAGCCGTTCTTTGGCCCGAACCGACCCTCGCTAGGCGGTCGTAATTTCATCTTAACGGCTATTTGGTAGCGGGGGTAGGATTCGAACCTACGACCTTCGGGTTATGAGCCCGACGAGCTACCGGACTGCTCCACCCCGCAGCCGTTAAGAGGATGCGAATTCTACAAAAGAGAACCGATTAGCGCAATAGATATTATGGCTTCAAACAAGGAAAACACCGATTAATTGAGTATTAGATTGCCCGCCCTGTTACACCGGCTCAATTCAACAGAAAAACTACAGAAAATAGCCTAATAAAAACTGTATTTGGGTTCATCAGCCAACAGAGTCAAATCGACTCATTAGAAAACCTGACTACAAATCGCCAGCAATCCGCCGGGGAAAACCCCCAGCGCCAGGATCGCCAGTCCATTTAAAGAGATCACGACCCGCTCATCCCACGCGGATTCAATCGGGCTCGGATCTTCGACATCGTCAAAGAACATCAGCTTGACCATTCGCAGATAGTAGAAGGCACCGACCACCGAGAATAGAACGGCAACGATTGCTATCCAGGCATACCCTTGACCCATCACCGCTTCTATTACCGCCAGCTTTGCAAAAAAACCAACCGTCGGTGGCACACCTGCCATAGAGAACATCACTACCATCATGATCAACGCCAACAGCGGTGAACGTTGGCCAAGCCCTTTGTAATCATCAAGTTGATCGGCTTCGAAACCTTTTCGACTCAAAATCATGATCATTCCAAACGCCGCTAGACCTGTAAGAGCATAGGTGAGCATATAGAACAGTGACGCTGAATAGCCTTCGGCGCTACCTGCCAACACACCGAGCACTACAAAACCCATGTGTGAAATGGCTGAATACGCCAACATACGTTTTATGTTGGTTTGAGCGATAGCGATAATATTGCCGATAGCCAACGACATCACTGCCAACAGCATCATCATCGGCTGCCATTGCAGCAACAAGGGCTGCAATCCATCAGCGAACAATCGAAGAACCAACGCAATCGCAGCTAATTTACTAACGGTTCCAAGAATATTGGTCACCGCAGTGGGCGAGCCTTCATAAATATCGGGTAGCCACATGTGAAAGGGCGCCGCACCCAGCTTAAAGGCAGCGCCTACCACCACAAAGACCACACCAAGGCCCAACAACATAGCGAACTGACCTGCATCGGTTAGTACCGAGGCAATCTCGTTTTGCAACACCACCAAATTCAGCGTGCCGGTCACCCCATAAAGAATGGAGATCCCGTAAAGCAACATTCCAGAGGCCAGCGCTCCAAGAATAAAATATTTAATCGCTGCTTCGCTTGAGGCTACCGAACGGCGATCAAAACCAACCAGTGCATAAAGTGACAGCGACAGGGTTTCAAGCCCCAGGTAGAGCGACAACAAAGAGCCACCCGAGGCGATGATCATCATCCCTAACAATGCAAACAGGCTGAGGGTAAAAAATTCACCACTAAGCAGGTCTCGGGCTGCCAGATAACCACGACCATATAACAGCACGCAAGCAAGGCCGATCACCATCCCCAATTTAAGCACCAGGCTAAGCGCATCACTCTGGTAGTGACCGCCGAGTACAAGTTGGGGGCCCTGAAATGAATAGACCAAAGCCAACGCTGTTGCCGCAAGTGCAATCAAACTCCAAAGATAGGTACCGGCCCGATCTTTACCGGGAGCAAACAGATCAACTAACAGCACCACCGAGGCGCCGATCAACAAAACAATTTCTGGCAGTACCGGAATTAATTCCTGGACCGAAAAACCCATAGCAACCTGACCCATTACAATTTTCCCCGACTGACGTGATCAAGCAGCGCATCAACACTGGCATGCATGACATCAAATAGAGGATTAGGCATTAAGCCAAGCGCTAAAACTGCTACAGCTAGTGTCACCAGCACCAGTTTTTCGCGGCCATTAATATCAGTTAGCGCTGCAACCTTGTCGTTGGCAATCGCGCCGAAAATAACCCGCCGATACATCCATAAATTATAGGCAGCGCCGAGTACCAGGGATGAAGCCACCCCAAGGGCAATCCAGAAGCTTGCATCGAAGGCGGCCAGAATAACCAGGAACTCGCCAATAAAACCAGAAGTACCCGGTAGGCCGGAGTTGGCCATCACAAAGAACATCATTAGGGCGGCAAACAGCGGCATTGTGTTGACCACCCCGCCATAATCGGCAATGTTACGACTGTGCATGCGGTCATACACGACACCGACACACAAGAACATCGCTGCGGAGATGAAACCGTGGGAAACCATCTGCGCTATTCCGCCCTCGACCCCCAGAGGACTGAACAAAAAGATGCCCAGCGTGACAAAACCCATGTGAGAAATCGAAGAGTAAGCAATGAGCTTTTTCATGTCGGTTTGCACAAGAGCAACCGCACCGACGTAAATCACCGCAACCAATGACAGCCCGATCATTAAGCCAGCCCATTCCTGGCT
>JAHRWJ010000250.1 GCA_019090185.1 Immundisolibacteraceae bacterium | reverse complement strand
TTGCCCGAGGGTGAACTGGTGAAACTATGGGCATCGAGGTGGGCATCGATCCAGATCAGCCCAAAGTTGTCTCTATGGTGACTTTGGTTCTGGTTGTTGCGCTGTTCTAGTGCTTGAATCACGCCACTCCAGCTACCCATGGCCAGCGAATGATCTCCGCCCATCACCAGAAATGGGCGATCGTCACAGACCAATTTTCGAGTTTTTTGGGCCAATTGTGTGGTCAGTTGGCTTAGCCGTTTGTCGCCGGTGACACGTAATGATGGTTTAAGAATGTGCCAGTCAAGCATCAGCGTTTCGCTGCTGATTGGTTGCGGGAAGTTATTGAGGTGTAAATTGGCGGTTAACAGATGCTGCCCGAACGGCGCGGCCATGACCTCGCTGGGGGCCTGGCCGCTGTTACCGCGGGGGTAGCCAAGGCTACTGAGTACGCCGATGGCCGCAAGCGGTGTCAACTAACAGCTCAACTTTTTTTGGGTTAGGCCAATAGCGTTAGTGGCCGGAGTCGCCGGTGCCATTAATGAGGTTCGGTTGATCATTGACAAACTCCTTAACCTGATTGGACTTCCCTGGGCTTTTCCTCAACTGCAGTCCGAGACTGAGTGATGGCTGGTAATCAGACCGCTGAGTCGCTGCAACAGTTGCATGCGACTCATCGAATCGCCGAAAAGCAGATCATCGAACAACTGATGACAGAAGCCCAGCTGCGCGAAGGCATGGGTTGCCGTATCCGTCAGCGCGCCGAAAAACTGATCACCAGCTGCCGCCAATCTACGGATCCTCGTCATGGTGTTGGGGCACTGATGCATGAATATGGCTTAACCAATGACGAAGGGCTGCTGCTGATGGGACTGGCCGAATGCCTGCTTCGAATTCCTGATGCGATGACCTGCGATCTACTCATCGAAAGCAAGTTAAATAGCGGCGATTGGGCCGCCCACTTGAACCGGTATAGCTCGCTGTTGGTGAATAGTTCAACGTTTGGATTGATGTTGGGAGAGCGGGCAATTCGTTACTGGAACCGGTCCGGTTTTGAGTCAGACACCCTACATTCTCTACAGGTGCTCTGTCGGGCGATGGGTGAACCGATACTCAGAACCGCTATCAAAATGGCCATGCAACTGGTCGGTGATCAGTTTGTGATGGGTGCTGACATCAATAATGCTATGGCACGAGCCAAACATTTTGAAGGTCTCGGTTATCGCTATTCCTACGACATGCTCGGGGAAGCTGCCCGAACGGCCGCCGATGCCCAGCGTTATCTAAACCAGTATCAATGCAGTATTGACCAGATTGGTAACTCTCAGCGCAGTGGGCCAGAGCTGGGGGCGGGGGTATCAGTGAAGCTGTCTGCGCTGCATCCCCGTTTTGAAGTCAGCCAACACCAGCGTGTGATCGATGAGTTGGTACCCATCGTGCTGAGCCTGGCGCTGCAAGCTCGCGAGCAGGATATTGGCCTGACCATAGATGCTGAAGAGGCCAGTCGGTTAATGATCACGCTGGAAGTGTTTGAGGCGGTCTACGAGCGTTTCGAACTGCGGGGCTGGCAGGGTTTGGGGATTGCGGTTCAGGCCTATCAAAAACGGGCACCCGCTGTGGTTGAATGGCTCTGTGGGTTGGCCACCAGAGTGGGGCGTCGAATCCCGGTTCGCCTGGTTAAAGGTGCCTACTGGGATAGCGAAATTAAGTGGAGCCAGCTCGGCGGTCATGCCGACTATCCGGTATTCACCCGCAAGTCTGCAACCGATCTCTGCTACCAGGTCTGCGCTAAACGATTACTCGATAACCGGGCGCTATTTTTCCCCCAGTTTGCAACTCACAATGGCTATACCATCGCGACCATATTGGAACTCGATGACGGAGAACATTTTCCACGTAGAGAGGGTTATGAGTTTCAGCGTCTGCATGGCATGGCAGAAACGCTCTATGACCCAGTGATATCAGAGCAGGAGCTGAGCTGTCGTATTTATGCGCCGGTGGGTGATCAGACTGATTTACTGGCTTATCTGGTGCGGCGCCTGCTCGAAAACGGGGCCAATAACTCGTTCTTACATCGCCTGATGGATGCGGCAGAACCGGTCTCTGCCATGCTGGATAATCCATTTCAGCAGTTAAGGCAGGCAGGTGCTGATCGCGATTATCGGATTCCGCTGCCTGCAGAGCTCTATGGTCATGGCGACAGAGATAACCAAGGGGCGGGCAAATCGCTGACTGAATCAGGTCGGCGTCGCAACGCTTCAGGTGTTGATCTGGATTGCCAGCGCACATTAGATAATTTGGTTGAGGGGGTTGCCGGTTGGTGGGCAGACCAACAGTTGTCGGTCGCGAACAGGGCAGGGCAAGCCGGCGGTCGGCGGTCCTACAGTGAGGTGACCAATCCTGCAAATCGCCAGCAGGCTGTGGGGCGGATTTGCCACAGCACTGAAGCAGATATTGACCAGGCACTAAGTCGTGCTGAAAATGCGTTCCCTGATTGGTCGAGCAGACCGGTTGCGCAACGCAGTGACTCTCTTCGCCGGCTTGCAGATAACCTGGAAAGCCACCGTGTTGAG
>JAHRWJ010000029.1 GCA_019090185.1 Immundisolibacteraceae bacterium | reverse complement strand
TAGACCCGCATTTTCAGCAAGTACAGATCGATCTTGGTCGTGCTGATCAGGTTTATCTGGGCCAGCCGGTCATCAGCAGTGATGGGGTGTTTGGCCAGGTGGTTCATCTGGGCCGTCACACCGCCCAGGTTCTGCTTATTACCGATGCCAGCCATGCCCTGCCGGTGATTAATCAGCGCAGTGGCCAACGGGGAGTGGCGCGTGGTGATGGTGCTTCGGGGTTGCTGCGATTGCCATTTCTGCCGGCCCACGCGGATATTCGCCAGGGTGACTTGCTGCTGAGCTCGGGTTTGGGTGAGCGTTTTCCTCGGGGTTACCCGGTGGCAACTGTGCGTTCGGTGGTGGTGCCACCCGGTGAGAAATTTGCTCAGGTGGTGGCGATACCGGTTGCTCAGCCGCATCAAATTCAGGAAGTCCTGTTGCTCTGGCCGGATGAGTCAGACCTTGATGTGGCGGGTCAGGCGAACCCAGCCACTTCTACCTTTGATCTTGGTGGTACTGGTTTTCCTCGTGCTCTTCAATTGCCATGAATAACAACGACTGGTTATTGATTCCAGGGACGCTGTTGTTGGCTTTTTTCGCCAATATGATGGCGTTTCCCGATCTATTTGAATTGCTGCGACTTGATCTGTTGTTGTTGGTGGTTCTCTACTGGTGCATCAGAGCGCCGGAGCGCGTCGGCGTCTCGGTTGCCTGGGTATTAGGGTTGTTAACGGATGTGGCCGGTGGTGGGCTGTTAGGCATGATGGCGTTGATTTATGCGTTAACAGCCTATGTTTGTCTGATGCTGCATCAGCAGGTTCGAATGTTGCCGATGTTTCAACAATCGCTGCTGGTATTGGTGCTGTTACTGGCCGGTAAACTGCTTGGCTACCTGTTGCTCGTCTTTTGTGGTCGCCCGCCCTCTGCAACGTTTTGGGTTGCAGCCGTTATTGGGGCGCTTGCCTGGCCATTGCTCTGTGGTTTGTTTGGGCAATGGCGTAAGGAGTCGGTTCATCTCTTATGAGTGGGTATCACCAGTGGACAGGTAATCCTCCAATGAGCAGCAGCCGGTGACGCCAACCCCATCGTTAATCGATCATCAGCATGAGTCCAGGCGTTATCTCTATCGTGCGCTGCTAGTGCTTGCGTTGATTATTGCTGTGTTACTCATGTTGTTTATGCGGCTCTATTTCTTACAGGTCGAGCGCTACGATCATTACTCAACCGCATCCCGTAGCAATCGACTACGGCTAGAGGTGCTGCCACCACAGCGAGGCACCATCACGGATCGCACGGGTGAGTTGATCGCAGTTAATGTACCTAGCTATAGCTTGTCACTCATCCCTGAACAGGTCGAAGATTTGGAACTGCTGCTCAATCAGCTCGGTGAACTGGTTGATCTTAGCGATGATGACCGTAAGCGGTTTAATCGACTGCGCAAACGTAGTCGTCGTTTTGATCCGGTGGTTTTAAGGGGTTATTTGAGTGAACAGGAGCGCGCTATTCTGGCAGTGAATAGCCACCGCTTTGTGGGTGCACAGATTACGGCTGAGTCGGTACGGCATTATCCGCATGGGGGGTTGTTTGCCCATTTGTTGGGCTACGTGGGTCGTATCTCTGTGAAAGATCTGCAGCAGGTTGACGCCGAACAGTACCGGGGCACTCGTTATTACGGAAAAACGGGTATTGAACGAACTTACGAATCAAGGCTCCATGGTGAAAACAGTTTTCGTCTGGTCGAGCGTAATGTTCGCGGACGGGTGTTGCGAGAGCTGGAGCGGGTGGTGCCACAACCTGGCGAGGATCTGCAGCTAACTATTGATGCCGGATTACAGCAGGTCGCGGTCGATGCGCTGGCGGATCGGGCTGGGGTGGTGGTTGCACTAGAGCCTGGTACCGGCGCGGTGCGAGCGATGGCAAGTTGGCCTGCATTTGACCCAAACTTATTCGTTCGCGGCATTGGCCACCGGGATTATCAGGGTTTACTTGATGATCACCAGCGGCCACTGTTTAATCGGTCTACACGGGGGCGCTATCCGCCCGGGTCAACGTTAAAGCCTTTTATAGGTCTGGCTGGACTTGAGCATCATGTGGTTGATATTAATCATCGCGAGCACTGCCCTGGTTGGTTTCAGCTTGAAGGTCGAGAGCGTAAATACCGTTGCTGGAAACGGCGCGGTCATGGATCAGTCAATCTGGTCGATGCGATCACCCAATCCTGCGATGTGTTTTTTTACAGTCTGGCAATCAAATTAGGGGTAGATCGGATTCACGACTATTTAACCCCATTTGGATTTGGTCAGAAAACCGGCTTGGTGGTCGGTAACGAGAGTGCGGGCCTGTTACCGTCATCGAGCTGGAAACGTTCCGCCCTGGGTAAGCCCTGGTACGAAGGCGAGACGGTTATTACCGGCATCGGACAGGGTTATAACGAGGTCACCGCGCTGCAGTTGGCCCGCGCCACAGCGGTTTTGGCGTTGCGGGGTCAGGATGTCCGGCCAAAACTGCTGGGGCCAGCTCCCAAGGTGACCTGGCCGCTGGTGGTAAAGGCCAGTGACGCCTCGTGGGATTCGGTGATTCAGGCGATGACTAATGTGGTTCATGGTCCACGTGGAACAGCTCGAAGTATCGGCAGGGGAATTGATTATAAAATCGCCGGTAAAAGCGGTACTGCGCAGGTTTATGAGCTAAGTCAGGACGACGAAAAACCCAAAAAAGCCGATGAGACCATTGAGAAACTGCGGGATCATGCCCTGTTTATTGCGTTTGCGCCGGTGGAAAACCCCACGCTAGCGGTTGCGGTAATTGTTGAGCATGGTGGCTCTGGTAGTAGTGCGGCGGCTCCGGTGGCGCGGAAAATGTTTGATTATTATTTTGCTAATCCATGATGAATTCGGTGTTTTTTCAGGCTGAGTGCCTGATCAGCTTACCCACGGTTGATTTGAGTTTGAAAAATTGTTGAAGCGAATTCGTCTTGACCCGGTGTTGTTGACCTTGATTCTAGCGCTGATGGCGGTGGGTTTGCTGGTCAGTTTTAGTGCTTCAGGTGGCAGCGTTGCAGTGGTTAAAAGCCAGCTGTTGCGGATGCTAGTTGGGTTGGCGGTAATGGTGCTGGCAGCCCAGTTGCCGAGTGTCTTTTTCTATCGAATGGCGCCGCTGCTGTTTATCTTCGGACTGTTGTTATTGATTGCGGTGGAATTTGGTGGCGAAATTGGCGGCGGTGCTCGGCGCTGGTTAGACTTGGGGTTGGTCCGGTTTCAGCCATCTGAGCTGAGTAAATTGGTGGTGCCATTGATGATTGCTTTCTATCTAGCGGAAAGGCCTTTTCCCCTGCCATGGAAAAACCTGGCAGTCGCATTGGGGCTGATTTTGTTGCCGGTGGCATTGATTTTGCGCCAACCGGATCTGGGTACGGCATTGCTGGTCATGGCGTCGGGGCTGGCGGTGGTGTTTCTGGCTGGTATTAGCTGGCGATTGGTCTCTGCGGGTATGGTGCTGGCAGTGGCGATGGTGCCGCTGGCCTGGCATTTTATGCACGATTATCAGCGTGGCCGAGTGTTAACGCTGCTGGATCCAACCAGAGATCCATTGGGCTCCGGCTATCACATCATCCAGTCAACCATCGCGATTGGTTCCGGTGGGCTATTTGGAAAAGGCTGGCAGAACAGTTCCCAGTCACATCTCGAATTTTTGCCAGAGAGTTCAACGGATTTTATTTTTGCCGTGTTTGCCGAAGAGTTTGGCCTGTTGGGTTGTGGCTTTTTATTGCTGCTTTACCTGGCGCTGATGTTAAGAGGGCTGCAAATTTCGGTCACCGCCAGTGATGGTTTTGGGCGTCTAATGGCCGGTGCTATTGTGGCCATTTTCTGCTGTTATGTGGTGGTCAACATCGGCATGGTGAGTGGCCTGTTGCCGGTGGTTGGCGTGCCGTTGCCACTGATAAGCTATGGGGGCAGTTCCCTGGTTACCTTGCTATTGGGTTTTGGTATTTTGATGGCGATCAGGAATGACCGAAAAATGTGGAACAAGTAGGAACCAATGGTGAATTAAGGGTTCTTAATGGCTTCGTATTGATGCTGTTCTGGTGCCACCAAATCAGATCTGTTGTTAACAGGTAAAATTAAATTAGACGTCGATGCTGAGGATGAATGTGCAACTGATGCGACAGAAAAAAACGCGGGTATCTCTGTGTATAGCGCTGTTAGTTGGCTTTTTGTCGATTCCAGTAGCGCATGCGGATAAGTCCGGTATAGACCTGCCAACCTCGCCGAGGCTGTTAGCCCTGGTGGCGGAGCTGGTTAGTGAACAGGGGTTTGACCGGGCTGAGTTAATCGAATTGTTAGCTGATGCCGAGTATAAACAGTCGATTATTAACGCCATTACCCGTCCGGCAGAAGGGGTGCTGGCCTGGCACCAATATCGTAAAATTTTTGTCACCTCCAAACGGACCAATCAGGGCATACGCTTCTGGCAGCAGCATGCCGCAGAGCTAGCCCGTGCAGAGCAGACCTATGGAGTCCCAGCAGAAGTTATTGCAGCCATTATTGGTGTTGAGACCTATTATGGGCGGCACACAGGTGGTTACCGGGTTGTGGATGCGCTGATGACATTGGCGGCCAGTGACTATCGGCGTCACGATTTTTTTCGTGATGAGTTGCGGGCTTTTCTGATGTTGAACCGAGATGAACAGCAGGATCCCCGGTTAGCAGTCGGTTCCTACGCCGGGGCGATCGGTATTCCGCAGTTTATGCCGACCAGTTATCAGGAATATGCGGTCGATTTTGACGGCGATGGCCGTCGTGATCTGGTCAGCAATGTCACCGACGCGATTGGTAGCGTGGCTAATTATCTGGCCCGTCATGGTTGGCAACGGGATCAGCCAATCATTAATTATGTTGATTACGCTCTGCCGCAGGGTGGCGATCCCGATCAGGATCCATT
>JAHRWJ010000249.1 GCA_019090185.1 Immundisolibacteraceae bacterium | reverse complement strand
CTGCCATTTGCAAACCATTGGTGTTCACCTGGCGTTTTCTGGTCAGCGGTTTAATTGATTTAGCGGCAGATAACTTTCATCGCCACCATGGGGTAGAGAGCACGCTAGCCCGCACCTGGCCAATCGGCAGCATGGTGCTCTGGGTAGCAATTTTATTAGCAGGTTATTTACTACTCAGTTATTTTTAACAGTAGCCAACAGCGCAACATGACCCAGCACCCCGAAGAGCAAAAACCCACTGAACTGACGCGGGACGATGTCGAGCTAATCCAGCACGACACCGTGTTTCAGGGTTATTACCGAATGGATCGTTATCAGCTGCGCCACCGTCAATACGACGGCAACTGGAGCCGGCCGATTACCCGTGAAGTGCTGGAGCGAGGCCATGCCGCTGCGGTGCTGCCCTACGACCCGGTTGAAGACAAGGTCATCCTGATCGAACAGTTCCGCACCGGTGCCTATGCTCACGGCGCAGACCCGTGGCAGATCGAAATTATTGCCGGCATCATCGACCCAAATCAGAGCGCCGAACAGGTCGCCCGTCGCGAAGCCCTGGAAGAAGCCGGCTGCGAGCTATTCGGGGAATTAATCCCGATCATGGATTACTACATGAGCCCAGGCGCGGTCAGCGAATATATGAGCCTGTTCTGCGCTGCCTGCGACAGCAAGCTGGTCAGCGGCTTTCACGGTCTTGATGACGAAGATGAAGACATTCGTGTGCTCGCAGTGCCCCTGCAGCGTGCACTCAGCCTGCTTAAAGCCGGTAAAATTCGCAATAGCCCGGCTATTATTGCCCTGCAATGGTTACAGCTAAACCACGCCAAGGTTCGCAACCAGCTCGCCTCCACCAGCTAACCGCAAGATGACCTTTTTTGGCCAGATCAACACCTTGTTATTTGACCTGGACGGCACGCTGGTCGATAGCGTCCCTGATCTGGCCAGCAGCATTAATGTGGCGTTACAGACCATTGGCCACCAGCCCCAGCCCGAAGCCAAAATCCGCCAGTGGGTCGGCAATGGGGTCGATCGTTTGCTGCATAGAGCCATCACCGGCGACCCGGCCGCCACGGCTGATGCGCAACTCCATGACCAGGCCAAACAGAGTTTCAACCTCTGCTACAGCGATCACTTTGCTGATCAGAGCCGCCTCTACAGCGGCGTACGTGAGGGATTATCTCGCCTTCACGGTCGCGGTTTCAAATTTGGCTGTGTCACCAACAAGCCGATTCAGTTCACCACCCCGCTGTTAGAAAAACTCGGCATTAGCGATTACTTTCAGACCACGGTAGGTGGCGATTCAACACCCGCTCGTAAGCCGGATCCCCTGCCCCTGCTGCACGCGCTCGAACAACTAGACGCCACCCCAGCAGAAGCGGTAATGGTTGGTGATTCCATCAACGACTTCGAAGCCGGGCAGGACGCTGGCACGGCCACCATCATGGTCGACTGGGGTTACCACCAGGGCGTTGATCTTGCCGGGCTCGGCGCAAATGCGCTGATCAGCCAGTTCAAACAGCTAACTGAGCTACTGATCACCCCCGCTTAGCGGTAATCCGCCTCCCTGCCCCACCAAAGCCAATAGTTGGTTACAACCGCCTTAAGCGCGCCGCTGATCTGCCGCTATGATTCGGCGCGCACCCCGACCCTAAAAACCAACCATTCAATGACTTCTGACGATTAGCAACGGTGGCTGAGGCCCTCTAATTTCAGGTCTGGCTCGCTTGCCCGAAAACAAGTAGGACTGTCCATTAACGACGAGCACCTTCAGATTGCAACAAATCAACCTGTTCCAGCCAGAGTTTCGTCACCAGCCCGACCCACTTTCATTGCGGGTCATGGCCCTGACCTGCCTGTTAGCCACTGTTTTGCTGACCGGTTCTGGCGGCTATGGCTGGCTAATTTTGGAAACTCAACGCGATGTGGTTTCAGCACTCAAAAATCATCACGCCCAATTACAGGCCCAACTGGCAGTGCTTCATCTAGACCTTGGCAAAGATCAGTCCATCGATCAACACATTACAGATCTGCAGCAGCAGTTCAACAAAAAAGCCGCCACCGCTGTGCAACTGCAGGCGTTACTAGTCGATCGTAACCGGGTTGCTCAGCAGTTCCAGGCGCTGAGCGAACTACGCTTACCGGGCCTCTGGCTAACTATGATTTTGTTGGGTGAAGAGAATGAACTTCATGGCGTTGCCAGCCGCAGCAAGCTGGTACCTGAATACCTGAGCCAGTTAGCCGCTACACCCGCATTTAATAACCTCCAGTTTGATCAAGTTCAACTAGACGAACTGGAAGAGTCGTCAACCCAGGTGGCGTTTTTGCTCCGTGGTCGCCCAAAAGATGGATCCGGGCCTTGAATCAGCTGCTGATAAAAAACTACCTGAAGCGGATTGAAGCCCTAAACCTGCGTGAACGGATTCTACTAACCCTGTCTGGCGTGGCCGTGCTGTTCCTGATCATTGACCTCACGCTGCTGGCTCCGCTAAGCGCATTACAAAAACAGGCCGCCACAGAGGTAACCCGGTGGCAGGCTAATCTAGCACTGCTTGAGCTAGATGCTGAAAAACTCGGGCTGTCTGACAACCAGGGGAATTTTCTCAGCCAAATGGGGTACGCCAAACAGCTACAAAACCAGATTACAGATCAGCAAGAGACCATCAATACCAGCCTGGCGACGATGATAGGACCCGAGCAGCTACCCAAGGTATTTGCTGATCTGTTGAAAAAGCAGGGCAGATTAGCGCTGTCATCACTGCTAAGTGAAGTCAACGATCAATCAATCAATCTGCAAGCCGCCACCGGCAACAGCCTCGAGCCGGTTGAACAAACAAAACCAGGCGCCAATGATGCTGGTATCGGCGCCGATAGCGGTAATCCCATCAGCACCACTATCGTTCGCACCAACCTTAGCGCCAGCTACCGCGGCAACTACCAGAGTACCCGCAAGTTTCTCAATGCGCTGGCGCAGATGCCCTGGGCACTACTCTGGCATCAGCTGGAATTCGAAGTCACCGACCACCCAGACTCAACCATCAATGTTGATGCTTACACGCTGGGAACCGGCTTGGGAACTGGATCATGAAACGGATCCACCTGTTGCGGCAATTAACGTTCCTGCTCTGGCTGTCGCTAACTCCACTAAGCATAAGCGCGACAAGCCAGAGCCTCGACTTTGACCCGACACTTCCCGACAGTGTTGAGGCCGGCAGCTCGACCGGACAGCAGCCGTGGAAACTCACCTCCACTGTGATCACTAAACAGCGTCAACGGGCGGTGATCAATGGCATTACGGTGACCGGGCCAGGTGATCAGATCATGGGCGCCACGGTCACCGCAATACGCGCTGGTGCAGTCGATCTAAAAACCACTACCGGGGTGAAGACCCTCCGACTCGTTGATGGAATCAACCATTGAACATTCGAATGAAGCGCTTTTCAAAAAGCGCATCAACCACATTAACAATAGCGTTGGCTTTGAGCGCCATCAGTGGCTGTCAGCTGCTGCCGGACAGCAGCAATTCGCCGTTTAATCGGCGGCTGGCCGAAATTTGGCCAACCACGGGGCAGTCCGCCCCATCAAGCGCCCAATCGAGCGACCCTGGCACTACAAAAACTGCTGGCCAAACCTCCCTAGCCACCACAGCTACTAACCATCAATCGGCTACCAAAAACACGCAGAGAACGACTGCTGAACGTTCAACCCAACCGATTATTGAGATTAAAAGTGCGACACCAGAGCTCATCGATGTCTCGGTCCGCGACATGCCGGCACGGGATTTTTTTCTAACGCTGGTCGATGGCAGTAACCGCAATCTGGTGGTTCACCCGCTGGTAGAGGGCAACGTTAGTCTGCAACTCAATCAGGTAACCCTGGAACAGGTGCTACAAACCGTACGTCAGGTCTACGGCTATGAATTTCAAAAAGCTGGCAATATTATTCAGGTATTGCCAGCACGCATGGCCACCCGAATATTTGCCATCGACTATCTCAACGTAACCCGCTCTGGCAACTCCCAAACCCGGGTCAGCTCCGGACAACTCACCGAGTCCACCTCAACCAGCAGCGCTGGTGATAGCGATGACGATGACACTGAGGTCAACAGCGAATCAGCAGAGGAAGTTTCAGGCAGTCAGGTCACCACCAGCAGCAGCACGGATTTCTGGACCATTCTTGAACAAACCTTGAAACTCATTGTCGGTACCGAGCAGGGCCGCCAGGTGGTGATCAATCCTGATGTTGGTGTGGCGGTCATTAGTGCGATGCCGGGGGAACTCAGAGAAGTTGAACACTACCTCCATACCATCCAGAAAATTGCCCAGCGCCAGGTCATTCTGGAAGCAAAAATCATCGAGGTTGAACTCGCAAACGGGTTTCGTAGTGGTATCAACTGGTCAGCGCTGCTCGAACTGGGTAGCAACACGGTGGTGATCGGTCAAACCGGCGGTGGCACCCTGCTTGGCAACGGCACTGGGTTGTCGGATATTGCAACCAACAGCGGCAACCTTAACCCCGCTAGTCCGGTTGCCGTAGACGGCACCGCAACATCCGCATTTGGTGGCGCCCTCACCGCCGCCCTCAATTTAGGTGATTTTCAGGCCTTTATCGAACTGCTTCAACTACAGGGCGAAGTACAGGTACTGTCGAGCCCGCGGATTGCCACCATCAACAATCAGAAGGCGGTTATTAAGGTCGGCACTGATGAGTTTTTTGTCACCGATGTATCAACCGATACTTCCAATAATAACGGTGGCAGCAATCAATCCGTTGAAGTCGAACTGACCCCGTTTTTCTCAGGGGTGGCGCTGGACGTGATCCCCCAAATAGATGCCGATGGCACGGTGGTGCTGCACATCCACCCGACCGTCAGCGAAGTCAGTGAAAAAATAAAACAGATAGATGTCTCCAGCAGCTCCCAGCTCTCAGTACCACTGGCACTGAGTAATGTGCGCGAGTCAGACACCATTGTGCGCGCCCGCTCTGGCGAGGTCATTGTCATTGGTGGCCTGATGAGCAGCCTGCAAAAAAGCATCGAGGCAGGCACACCCGGACTCTCCGACCTACCATGGTTCGGCAAGTTTTTTAAACACCAGGGCAAGGCATTCCAGCGTAGCGAGCTGGTGATTTTGCTACGACCGATGATTGCGAATAACCGCGCGATGGGCAGCAATAACCACCATTTTCAGGGCTGGAATGATGGCTGGAGTTCAACCGGCGAACTGCTTTCTAACTCAATGCCCGGGCAGTTCTAGATTGTCCAGCCAACCCGAACAACCCATCGCCTACCCGAATCAATCAGACCAACCGGTTGCCGATCAAACGCCAGCAGCAGCTGT
>JAHRWJ010000248.1 GCA_019090185.1 Immundisolibacteraceae bacterium | reverse complement strand
CGTTCGACGCTAGTGCGGCTGTTGCCGACTATGTTTTTCGGCCATGAGTCGGTTTCTGCTCAGGTAACGTCACCCGAGGCGAGGAGAACATTTTTTGACTGGTTGTTGTTTCACGTGGAACCAACTTTTTTGCCCGTGTATTCCGATTACGCCAATTTGTTTAAGCAGCTCAAAGCGAGCTTGCGCGGTAGGCAAAGGAGTGGTGAGATCTGGAATGCTCACCTAGGTGAAGCGGGAGAGCGGTTTAACAGGCTTAGGAAGGGGGTTTTTGAAGAGCTTAAGTTGGCTTATCAACTGGAATTGGAATCTTTTCCAGGTTTACCAGGAGTTGAGCTTGTTTACCGTTGTGGTTGGGGTGTTGAGTATAAGCTAGGGGAGTGGTTGGCCCAACGTTATCAGGATCATCTGCGGTTAGGTTATTGCACCGTCGGTCCACATCGAGCAGATTTTCAGTTTCGTAGTGAGCGGGGTGAAGTCAAGGCTTGGGCTTCTAGGGGCCAGCTAAAAGCTTATTACGGAATATACTTTTTAGCGGTCTTGAAATATTTTTTGAAACATTCGCAGTCCCGGCCCTTGGTATTAGTTGATGATCTTTGGGCTGAGTTGGATAGCGATTTAGCAAACCAGATTTTACTGAAAATCATGGGTTGCCACTGTCAGGTCTTTTTGACATCTATTGGCCCGCGAGAAGAATTGGTAGCGCAGTATGATATGAGTACGTTTCACGTGGAACATGGGTCGATTACATAAAATCTGTTGAGAGTGGGACCTTAGAGTCTTGGTTATTTGAAATTAATTTGCAGTTAGGTGGGATATGAGCGACGACTATAATTCCGATAGCATCAAAGTCCTTAAAGGGTTGGATGCGGTCAGGAAGCGACCCGGTATGTACATCGGTGATACTGATGATGGCACCGGGCTACATCATCTGGTTTTTGAAGTTGTTGATAACTCAATAGATGAAGCGCTCGCGGGTCACTGTGATGCGGTTTACGTTAGGTTGCATTCCGATGGTTCAGCAAGCGTTTCTGATAACGGTCGTGGAATTCCTGTAGATATTCACCCAGAAGAAAATATCTCCGCCGCGGAAGTTATTATGACGACGCTTCATGCTGGTGGGAAATTTGATGAAAATTCTTATAAGATTTCCGGTGGTCTACATGGAGTAGGGGTCTCTGTTGTTAACGCATTGTCAGCGTCCCTGTTGTTAGAGGTTTGGCGTCAAGGGTTTCACTATCATCAGTATTATGCCAATGGCGACCCGGTTTCCGATTTAAAACAGTTAGAGCCGAGTGATGCTACCGGGACGAAGGTAACCTTTTCACCCAGCAAAGAGATATTTGGCACTGTTGAATTTCATTACGAGATCCTGGCTAAACGGCTGCGAGAATTGTCGTTTTTAAATTCTGGTGTAAAAATTACACTTGAGGATGAACGTAATAATAGAAAGGAAGAATTTGAATTCGAGGGTGGGATTAGTTCATTTGTAGAACATCTGAATAGCAGTAAAACGCCATTACATAAAGATGTCATTGCGATCAGCGGCGAAAAAGACGGTGTGTCAGTCGAAGCGGCCTTGCAGTGGAATGAACTCTATCAGGAGTCTGTGTTCTGTTTTACCAATAATATCCCGCAGCGTGACGGTGGCACCCACCTGGCAGGGATTCGTTCAGCGTTAACCAGAACCCTTAATCAGTATATAGATGCCGCTAACCCTACTTCAAAAGCAAAAGTAGCAACCACTGGGGAAGATGTACGAGAAGGGCTTACTGGAGTCTTGTCGGTAAAAGTCCCAGATCCTAAGTTTTCATCGCAGACCAAGGATAAGCTGGTTTCGTCAGAAGTTAAGGCTGTCGTAGAATCGGTTGTAGCTGAAAAATTGTCTGAGTGGCTCGAAGAACACCCTCAGGAAGCAAAAACAATAGTGTTGAAAATTGTGGATTCGGCCCGAGCCAGGGAGGCAGCAAGAAAAGCCCGTGAAATGACTCGGCGCAAAGGTGTGTTAGATATTGCTGGACTACCTGGCAAACTTGCAGATTGTCAGGAAAAGGATCCAGCGCTTTCTGAAATATATTTAGTGGAAGGAGATTCTGCTGGTGGGTCGGCAAAGCAGGCAAGAGACAGGAAGTTTCAGGCAATTCTGCCGTTAAAGGGTAAAATTTTAAATGTAGAAAGAGCCCGTTTTGATCGGATGATTTCGTCTGCTGAAGTCGGTACATTGATCACCGCACTGGGCTGCGGAATTGGTCGGGAAGAATATAATCCAGATAAACTTCGCTATCATCGAATTATTATCATGACTGATGCGGACGTAGATGGCGCCCATATTTGTACGCTGCTATTGACCTTTTTTTATCGACAGATGCCGGAGTTGATCGAAAGAGGGCATTTATATATTGCTCAACCGCCGTTGTATAAAGTTAAAAAAGGTAGGGACGAACGCTACCTTAAAGAAGAGCCAGAGCTCAATTTGTATATTTTAAAACTGGCTTTGAAGAACACCCGTCTGTTGCCTGCAGCCGGGGAGCCACCGTTGAGCCCATCAGCATTGGAAGTTTTGGCACAATCATACACCTCTGTATTGTCGATATTTGATCGGCTGTCCAGGCAATATGACCGTCATCTCTTAGAGTGTTTACTAGAAGTGCCACCCTTAACAAAAGCGCTGATGGCCGATAGGGCGTCGTTCCAAAGTTGGCTAACCGACTACCAGCAGCAGCTTAATAAAGACCCTTTAGCGAACTATCGTGGTGAGTTGATCGAGGTAGAACCGGGCGTTATTAATCTACTGGTTGCTCGGACTCAATATGGGATTGATAGAGTTTTTACACTATCAAAAGCTGTGTTGGCTTCTGCCGATTTTCGAGTCATTACAGAGATGTCTGAGAAATTGGATGGTTTAATCCAGTTCGGTGCAAAAATAGAAGTAGATAGTAAAAGCCAGTCCATTAGCAGGTTTTCAGAGGCTATGGATTTCATACTATTACAGGGCAGAAAAGGCTT
>JAHRWJ010000247.1 GCA_019090185.1 Immundisolibacteraceae bacterium | reverse complement strand
AGGGGTGACAGGGCGGTCAGGGGTGTCATGCTCATGCGATCGGTTATCTCAAAATTCGGGTTGGGGAGTGGCGGCGTCGGTGTTGCCTTCAATGCTATAATTCTACCCTTTTTGACGGCCAGATCCGTACTAGCGTAAGGCGTTAAACAAGGCGCTAGTGGTGGTCGTCAATGTTGGCCCTGAACGGGTTGATGCAGAGTAACCAGAATCATTACCGACTGGTCTGCCCTGAATAGTTCCCAGTTTATGCCGACATCCTGTGTGAAAGCAGGAATCGTTGGCACGGTTCCTACCATTAAATATCGTCTAGATTGGTTGCAGCGAGGTGACCAATCGTCAATTAAAACAAGCTCTGAAACGTTGCGCCTGTTGAGAGCAGATCTGTGCACAGTGATTGCACCGAATTAGCTTTCCGATAAGTTTCGATTCAGAAGTTCCAGGTAACAAATTTCGTATGGAGATGTTGGTATGAGTTCAAAGTTTTCCTTTACTCGCAAATCGCTGCAGTCTGGCGATCAGAGCGTTGATTATTATAGTTTGCCTGGTCTGGCTGAAAACGGCATGGCAGACGTGTCTAGGTTGCCTTTGTCGATTCGTGTACTGCTGGAGTCGGTGCTGCGTAATCAAGATCATGCAGCGGTGGAAGATGGCCATATCGATGCGCTGATGAACTGGGGTAAGCCGGGTAATAACGGTGAAGTGCCATTCATCCCCGGTCGGGTGGTGTTGCAGGATTTCACCGGTGTTCCCTGCGTGGTAGATCTGGCTGCGCTGCGTAGTGCCATGAAACGGGCTGGCAAGGATCCCAGCAGGATCGAGCCACTGGTACCAGTAGACCTGGTTATTGATCATTCGGTGCAGGTAGATAAAGCCGGTAGTGCCAGCGCTTTGCAGCAGAACAGCGACCTGGAATTTGTCCGTAACAAAGAGCGCTATGAGTTTTTACGTTGGGGTCAGGGCGCCTATGAAACCCTGAACATTACGCCACCATCAGTCGGCATCGTTCATCAGGTCAATATTGAACACCTGGCAAAGAGCGTGCTGGTTAAACAGCAGAACGGCTCGGTTGCTTATCCTGATTCCCTGGTTGGCACCGACTCCCACACCACCATGATCAATGGTCTTGGTGTGGTTGGTTGGGGCGTAGGCGGCATCGAAGCCGAGGCGTGTATGCTCGGTCAGCCGATTTATATCCCCATGCCTGAAGTGGTCGGCTTTCGCCTTACCGGCAAAATGCGCGATGGCGTCACCGCAACCGACCTGACCCTGACCATTGTTCAGCAGTTACGAAAATATGGTGTGGTCGGTAAGTTCGTTGAATTTTTTGGTGAAGGCCTCGACTCATTGCCATTGTCAGATCGCGGCACCATCGCCAACATGGGGCCCGAATACGGTGCCACCATGGGCTTCTTTCCAGTTGATCAGGAAACCCTTAATTATTTACGGATTACTGGGCGTTCAGAGTCACAGATTCAGTTAGTCGAAGATTATTATCGTGCTCAGGGTATGTTCCGCACCGCAGAGAGTCCTGATCCGGAATTTACCGATGTATTAGAGCTGGACATGAGCACGGTAGTACCAAGCCTGGCCGGGCCGCGTCGCCCCCATGACCGGGTTGCGCTGACGGATATGGCCAGCCAGTTCAATCAAACTCTTCAGCAGCCGGTGGCCGATGAGGGCTTTGGTGCCGCCAATGCAGCTGCAGGCGGCGAAGTTGCCGGTTTTGATGGCGCACGCCTGGAGCATGGCTCTTTGGTGATTGCCGCAATCACCAGCTGTACCAACACTTCCAATCCAGGGGTGATGGTCGCGGCTGGGTTAGTGGCGAAAAAAGCGGTCGAAAAAGGGCTGTCTGTACCATCAACGGTTAAAACCAGTCTGGCTCCCGGTTCTCGGGTGGTGACGGGTTATCTGGAGAAAGCCGGTTTGCAGGAGCCATTAAATTCAATTGGTTTCCAAACCGTGGGCTATGGCTGCACCACCTGTATCGGTAATTCCGGTCCGCTGGATACGGCGATTGTCGATGTAATTAATGATCAGGAATTAGTCGTCAGTGCGGTGCTCAGTGGTAACCGCAACTTCGAAGGTCGGGTAAGTCCGCATACCAAGGCTAACTACCTGGCATCGCCGCCTCTGGTGGTGGCCTATGCGCTGGCCGGTAACGTTAATATCGATTTTGAAACCCAGCCGATTGGTAACGGTAGCGATGGTCAGCCGGTGTTTTTTAAGGATATCTGGCCTTCTACCACTGACGTTGCCGAAGCAATGCAGCTGGCGAACGATCCGGCACTTTATGCGGCTGGATATAAAGATGTGGCCACCAGTAATGCCGACTGGAACGCTATTGAAGCCGATGACTCGGCAGCGGTCTATGACTGGAAGGGTGATTCAACCTACATTCAGGAGCCGCCTTTCTTTGTTGATTTCCCAGAAAGCGCCAAACCCATTGGGCCGATCAGTGGCGCTCGGGCGCTATTGAAACTGGGTGATTTTGTCACCACCGACCATATCAGTCCGGCCGGTGTTATTCCCGCTGATGGGCCTGCTGCTGCCTACCTGCTGGAAAATGGTGTCGAAAAAGCCGACTGGAACAGTTTTGGCTCTCGACGTGGCAATGATCGGGTAATGGCGCGGGGTACCTTTGGCAACATCCGTTTAAAGAATGACCTGGTGGCGCCGCGCGAAGGTGGCTGGACTCAGTATCTGCCAACCGGAGAAGAATTATCGGTTTATGATGCGGCGCAAAAATATCGTGCTGATGGTACGCCGTTGGTCCTACTTGCCGGCGAGATGTATGGCGCAGGCTCATCCCGTGACTGGGCTGCTAAAGGCACTTTCCTGCTGGGTGTTAAAGCGGTGGTTGCTCAAAGTTATGAACGTATTCACCGTAGCAACCTGATTGGTATGGGTGTATTGCCGCTGCAGTACCTGCCCGGTGAGAGTGCTGAAACCCATGGCCTTTCGGGCCACGAGCAGTTTGACGTGCCTGATTTAGGCGACACGGTTAAGCCCGGTGATCATCTGACCTTGCGGGTTACTGATGCGAAAGGGAGTCGAGATATTAAAGTGCTTGCCCGTATCGACACCCCGATTGAGGTGGATTACTACCGCCATGGCGGCATTTTGAACTACGTATTGCGGGATTTTATGAAGGCTTAATATTCGAGCAGAACATACCGGCCGGGCCTGTTGAGGGCCCGGTTCGAGCAATCTCGAAACTTTAGCGGAATGTTGCGTTTTTCCATAACACTTGCGTTTAGTGGATGGCTTGTATAGGCTATGTAAGCATTATCTTATATACATAGCAGGTGTTTTATGGAAGGTTCGAAGGATTTCGCGTTAGAAAGCGATTTTGATTTTGATGAGTTTGTCGCTTTGTCGGCGCAAGATCCTGAGGAGTTTGAGCGGCGCCGTAGTGCGCTAATTGAAGCTAACATATTGGCTGCTCCAGAGCGCCTGCAGCAGCGTTTGCGACATATGCAGTGTCGAGCTGACCTGGTTCGTGATAGCGCCCATTCACCTTTGGATGCAACTTACAAGTTGTCTACCATGATGTGGGATTCGGTCACTGGCCCCCGTGGCTTGATTGAGTCACTAAATGCCTTTTTGCAGGGCGACAGCAGCATGTTGACTCCGTTGCCAGAAAAACCTGAGAAGGCCACGGTGCTGGCGTTTCCGGGTGCAAAACCTTAACGATTTCTAGGTGGTTTTTTGGCCCCGCTGACCGCTCAGGTCAGCGGGGCTTTTTTGTTTGCCCGCAAGGTTATTTTGGTAAGCCAATTTTAGCAAGGATGACCCGCTATTAATGGATCGGCTGGCCGACCTGGTCAATAATCGCCCCGCCCAGGCAGATATCGTCCAGATAAAATACCACCGACTGGCCAGGGGTTAATGCCCGCTGTGGAGTTTCAAACAGGACCTCAACTTGTTGATCTTTGGACAGGGTTACCTGACAAGCCTGTAACGGCTGCCGGTGCCGGTTTCTGGCCAGGCAGTTGAATTGTTGCGCCGGCGGTTCGCCAGCAATCCAATGGCTATCGATGCCGACCAAACGGTCATCATAAAGCAGCGGATGGTCGTTACCCTGCACGACCAGCAAGCGATTACTGCTGATCTGTTTGTCGGCCACAAACCAGGGCGCTTCGCTATGGTTTTTACTGCCGCCAATCCCCAGACCCTGACGTTGACCAATGGTGTAGTACATCAGGCCGCTATGGCGGCCGATGCACGTGCCGTCGGTATCAACAATATCCCCCGGCTGGTCTGGCAGGTACTCCTGTAAAAAGGCTTTGAACGGACGTTCGCCGATAAAGCAGATGCCAGTGCTGTCTTTTTTGTCAGCAACTGGCAGGCCGTGATCAGCGGCAAGTTGACGGATCGCGGGTTTCTCCAGCCCGCATAAGGGCATCATTGCTTTGCTGAGTTGCTGCTGGTCAAGCATGTACAGAAAATAGGTTTGGTCTTTGTTGTGGTCGCTGGCCATCGACAATTGAAATAGTGAGCCCTGTTGGCGAATGCCAGCGTAATGTCCGGTGGCTATGCAGTCTGCACCGAGCTGCTCGGCAAGCTGCAAAAAAGCCTTAAATTTGATTTCCCGATTACAGAGAATATCGGGATTTGGAGTGCGCCCAGCGAGGTGCTCATCGAGAAAATGGCTGAACACATCGCGCCAGTATTCGCCGGCAAAATTGGCGGTTTCAAGTGGGATGTCGAGTTTCTGGCAGACCGCTTCGGCGTCGGCAAGGTCTTCGGCGGCGCTGCAGTACTGGTCGTCGTCGTCACCTTCCCAGTTTTTCATGAACAGGCCGGTGACCTGGTGGCCCTGCTGTTTAAGTAGTAGGGCTGCAACCGCAGAATCGACCCCGCCGGAAATGCCGACGATGATCTTTAGCCGCTTATTGGCATCAGGCAATCGAAGGTTCCATTACATCTTTGAGTAGCGCCAGCGGATAGTGTTGGCCGCCAACAAAGTCATCGATACAGGCGAGTACCAACACGCTACGCAAGGGTGTTTGTTCCAGCTCTGCTCGATTGAGCCAGCGGCTGCGAATAATGTCGCTATCCGGGGGCGTTTCGCTGATCTGCTCTCCTAACTCACCGGCAAAGCAGTAGCGTAAAAAGGTTTCGCCATCCCGAGGGCTAATCCAGCGATAGAGCCCAATCAGTGCCGTGGGTCTGTACTGCCAGCCGGTCTCTTCCATGGTTTCACGTATGCAAGCTTCGACGAGGGTTTCGTCTGCTTCCAGGTGGCCCGCAGGTTGGTTGACGACGGTTTCACCGAGGCTGTTGTACTCCTCTACCATCAGGTAGCGGTCATTACGTTTGGCGATGGCAGCTACGGTGACGTGGGGCTTCCAGATTTGATCACTCATCATAAATTCAGTGTTTAAGTCCAGTTATTGGTCACGCCATTTGATTGAACAGCCGATGCTGGCAATTTGTTCAACCGGGCCATTGCCGGTGTTGCCAATGGTGGTCATGGCAAGCAGTAGATCGCGACGGGTATCGGCTAGAGCAGTTTTTCTGCTAGCGTCGAGCCGGCCGCGATATTGAAGATTTAAGTCCTGGTTGAAACCAAAAAAGTCCGGCGTACAGACCGCCCCATAGCGCCTGGCTATCTGCTGATCCGCATCGAGTAAATAGGGGAATGTGAATTGATGACGACTACCAAATTCGACCATTTTCTCAAAGCTATCTGCCGGGTATTGGTCGCTATCGTTGGACATAATCGCGACGGCCTTGATACCTTCAGCGGCTAGCAAGTTGCAATCTGAAACGATCCGTTCGATGACGGCGATAACGTAAGGGCAGTGGTTGCAGATGAACATCACCAGCGTGCCATTTTCACCCCGGCACTGCTCTAATGACCAGTGACGACCATCGATACCGGGTAGGTTAAAGTCGACGGCGGGGGTATCGAAATTACAGAGAGGTGTTTCGGTTGCAGCCATTGGATTTAGAGTAGTTGTTGGTTATATCACTATGGATTTTCGTTAGTGACCGGTCGAAAAATTTGAGCTGGAAGAGGCCGGGTTGACTTCAATCGGTGTCAGCTATAAAACGTTCAATGGTATTGCAAAGGCCTTCATCTGTGGCTTGATCTGCGATTAGAACCTGACCGTTTATGCCCAATTTCTGGGCCTCAGATTCAATAGCCGGGCTCAGTAGCGCATAGCTTAACCTTTTTAATAGGTGGTGGTGTTCGACCGGGCACAGTTTGAACAAATTTCGTAATGTGGCTCGACTGGTAATGGTTATCAGGTCGATGTTGCCATTTAAGAGCCAGGCGGTTAGTTGACCGCTCCCGCTGTTGGGCAGCAGGCGCTGGTAGCACTCTGCATATTCAACCTGGGCGCCCCGAAGCGTTAATTGATCACCCAGGTAGGGTCGGCCCCCCTGCCCCCGAATAATCAATATTTTGGTGGTTAATGGCGGCTGGAACGGCGGCAACGCTAATAACCCGTCGCTATCAAACTGACCCCTGGGCAGCGCGTCTACAGTGATGCCCCGACTCGATAGCGCTGCGGCGGTGGCGCTGCCCACAGCAGCAATGCGTGCCTGCCGGATCAGGTTGGGTGTTGAATTAAGGTGTGCCCAGCTCTGCTCTACCGCATTAGCGCTGATAAATATCAACCAGTCTGGT
>JAHRWJ010000246.1 GCA_019090185.1 Immundisolibacteraceae bacterium | reverse complement strand
TTCAGGCCTTTACATTGATATCAAACAACAAATTAAAACTATGGGCTCATCAGCAGCCATGGATAAATTCAACCTATGGGGTTGCTTCTTTACTAAAAAGATCTTTATTTTATCGATATCCGCTATCCAAAAACCCCAAAAATAACCCTTTTTTTATCATTGGTGCTGCACGCTCTGGAAACACACTACTAAGAGCCATATTAGCAGCTCATAACAGTGTAGCTATCCCTCCTGAGTCTTACGCACTTGGAAATATCGCTCGAGTCTGGCAACGAAACAATTTCCTCGAGTGGTCTGAATTAATTCGTCTAGTGATTGGTGCCTTTGAAAGCCACGAGGAGTTTTATACCTGGTCTATCGACCTGGCCCCCCTATACAGAAAACTAGACCAAATCAAAGAACAAGATCGATCTCTGGCGGCGGTTATAACTGAAGTTTTTTCAGCCTACAGCGAAATTCACGCCCCTGGAGCCACCTTATGGGGCGATAAAACGCCGCTCAACAGCGAGTATCTTCCCTGGATAAGCGCCACGTTCCCCAAAGCCAAATACATCCATATTATTCGCGATGGGCGGGATGCCGTAGCGTCGATGATGCGGGCAAACCTACAGTACGGCATACTGGATCAGTGTTGCCTAGAGTGGAGAGTAAGGGTACAAAACAACCTGCAGCTAGGAAAGAAACTACCCTCCCAACAGTACCTGGAAATACGCTATGAGAGATTGGTTTCTCATCCAGCCGAAGAAACGGAACGGGTTTGCCAGTTTTTAAATATCAAATTTAGCAAGGCGATGTTAAACACGGCGGATAATTTTCACCAAATGGGTGATACCGTTGAACTTGACCACCACAAAAATGTTGAGAACCCCATCAATACAGAGTCGATTGGCGCATGGCAGCGCACCCTGACCGAAGCACAAGCCGCCTATGTGGTTAATGAGCTGGGCCCCTTACTCGAAACACTTGGCTACCGGTAAAATCGCTCGAATCCGAGTGCTGACCCGACTGTTAGCAAGTTCTTGCGCTCTGTCACCTGACCCTGCGGACCGAACAACCTCTTTAAATACTGAAGTGACGTCTGGTTACTTCAACTTTCTGAATACCAAAGGCCAACACCGCACTGCGCCCTTCCTGCGCAACAAAAACCCTCACCCAATAATGGCTTCGCGATGAAACGAAAAATTCTCTGGCTCTCCCACATTGCCCCCTTCCCACCGATTGGCGGGGTGCTACAACGCAGCCATAATTTGCTAATTCACCTCGCGCAGCATCACCATGTTGACTTACTCTCTTTTTACCAGGCGAAACCCCTGCTCACACACTTTAAAACCATCCCGAGCGGATTAGAACAAGCTAGAGAAGCCCTATCTAGCTATTGCAATCATATCGAGTTTTTGCCGATTATTAGTGATCAGCAGAAATTTGGCCAACCCAGATTGGCGTTTAAGAGCCTGTTTTCTAAACGTGGCTACACCATTAATTGGCTAACCAGTGATGCGTTCGCCCAATCTTTAAAAAAAATCGCCAACAACTACGACCTGGTGCACTTCGATACCATCAGTTTGGCACCGTTTTGCAACCTATTAAATTGTAAGACTGTATTGAATCACCACAACATTGAGTCGCAAATGATGCAGCGACGGGCTCAGCAGGAACCTAACCTGTTAAAGAAAGCCTACTTTTGTCAGGAAGGCATCAAGCTAGAACGCTACGAAAGAAAAATAGTCCCGGAGTTCGATCTACACGTCACCTGTTCCGAGCTTGACTCAGAACGGTTGAGGGATATCAACCCACTGGCAAACTGCATCAGCGTGCCAAACGGCGTCAACCCGGAATTCATGAACGCTGACTATAGTCAAATGGGAAGCGCCGACACCCTGCTGTTTGCTGGCCGTTTAAGTGCTTATGCCAACCAGGCTGCGGCTCGCCGACTGGTAGATGAAATCTGGCCAGCGTTGACCGCAGAGAAAAGTGATTTCAAGTTAATTATCGCCGGTAGTGATCCCGGCAGCTATTTAGATGCCGCCGCCGACATTGATAAACGAATCACCGTTACCGGTTTTATCCAGGACATCAAACCCTATTTCAAATCCGCTGGGATTTTTGTTTGCCCCATCAATGATGGCGGCGGTACACGGCTAAAAATTCTCGACGCGATGGCGATGGGAAAAGCTGTAATCGCCGACCCAATCTCTTGCGAAGGGCTACCCGTCAGAGACGGCGAAAATGTACTCCTGGCGAAAACCACCGCTGATTATGTTGCCGCCATTCTGGAACTATCACAGAACCCTGATCGACTTAGGCAGCTTGCAGTCGCCGGTCGCGCCCTGGTCGAACAGCATTTCGGCTACAACCAAATCGGGGCGAACTATGCTGCCAAACTAGAAACCTTGATTGCCAACCAACAGTAGACTGCAATCTAATGACCAGAAACATTCTGCACCATACCAGCATGCGATCAACCAAATATGGTGGCATCGAACAATTTATCGTCAATTTAAACCAGCAGCTGGAAGACGCAGATACCCAGATCACTATTCAATACGAAACCAATCCGAGTAGCGAAGCTTTTTGTAACGCCGTTACTGATAGCCGTTCAGAATTACTGACCCAG
>JAHRWJ010000245.1 GCA_019090185.1 Immundisolibacteraceae bacterium | reverse complement strand
GCAGCACCATCAACCAGTTGGTAGCTATAGCCGAGTTTGCCATCAGGCCTATGTCGCAAAGTGTGGCCGTGGCAGCCAACGGCGGTAATTTGACTGCTTTTAATGTCACAGCTATCCAGCAGGGTTTTGATGAGCTGGTTTACCAGCGCCGAGAACTCGCGGCCTGCGGGTAAGATCTGGTCAAGTGAGCGGTCGTTATCAGGGTGGTTAAAGTCCAGCAGTTGCTGCCTTAGCTGGTCAGAAAAGCTCAGGTATTCGGTGCCGATTAACGATAGCGCCTGGCCATCAATCGCGACTAAAGCGGCGTCTAGTCCATCGTGACTGGTCCCGGACATAACGCCTATATAGAGTTCACTGGCCATCTTGACTAGTTGCTAGCCAGCTGGCGCGCAGAAAGGGTATCGAGTTGCTCTATATAGGGTTTAATTTGGGCAAGGAATCGCTGCTTTTCGGCTGATTTAACAGGCTCAGCGGGTGGTAGTTCTACCGTGAGTGGGTTTTTATGCACGCCGTTAACCCGAAACTCATAGTGTAGGTGTGGTCCCGTGGCCCAGCCAGATTGCCCCACATAGGCAATGGTTTGGCCCTGTTTAACCGAATTTCCCTGGCGCAGTTTGCGCGAGTAATTTTTTAAATGGGCGTAGAGTGTGGTGTAGCGCTGGCCATGCTGAATGATGACCGTGTTGCCATAGCCATTTTTTTTGCCCTTAAATAATACTTTACCGTCACCGGTGGTTCTAACCGGGGTGCCACTTGCGGCGCCGTAGTCCACACCCCGGTGAGGTCGGCGGGTTTTGAATATTGGATGCAATCGGTTGGGGTTGAATCTAGAGGTGACCCGGGTAATTGGCAGCGGGTTACGAGAGAAAGCTTTGCGCATGCTTTTACCTTCTGGCGTGAAGTAGCTAATGACGCCAGATCGATCTTCATATCGTGTCGCCCTTAACTGCCTCCCTCGTGTAACCAGTTCCGCAGCGTAAATTTGGCCATCGCTGACTTTTTCCGCGTTGAGATAAAGTTCTGAATAAACCACCGTGAACCGATCTCCCTTGCGAAGATCTAGGGTGAAATCAACGTCCCAGCCAAAGATGTTGGCTAACTCCATGATGAGTGCGTCACTCAAATTGGCTTTCAGTCCTGCCAGGTACAGGGATGAGTCTATGTCAGCACTGGTATGGCGAAAGCGTGTCTCCACGGGTAAGTTGATGACGGCGGCTTTCGGTGGCGTGGTGTTTAGCGTGATTTCAAGGCGAGTAAGTGGGTCTATTTGGTAACGGATCTGTTCAAGTCCGGATTTTGTTTCGTAAAGCTCAAGTAGGTGTCCTGGCTTGATATGAGTGAGCTGTTGCGCGACAGGACCAATGTGCATGATATTGGCAACCATAGAGGCAGAATGGCCCAGTCGCTGCATCGCAATCGCGAAACTATCTCCGGCTCTGATGCGTTCAGATCGCCATTCTATTGGTGGTGTTTTGCTGGCTTTTAGTTGACCTATCGGTTTGGTGAGTTTTTTTCGAGGTGATAAGGACTCTTGAGTGCTTTTATCAGACGGGAGCGATGCCCGTGGTGATGAAGGGGTTGATCCCTGGGATGGTGGCGGAGTGTTTGAGCCAAGTAGCTGTTGGCGATATCGGGATGAAGGTTCCTGTTTTAGGTCGGGGTTGTCATCACGGGTGAGTAAGCCAACGACCAGCAGGCCGAAGGCAGCCGCAAAAAGGAGCTTAAGGTTCCTGCTTGAGGCGGCCGTCGTCACACCGCCGTGTTTTCGGCGAGCGGCCAATTTTTGATTTTTTCGATTAAACGAGACCAAGTCGAGCTTGCCTTGATGTTGGTTGTGGGCAGCGGCGCTGTTCCACAGGTTAAAATATGCGCATCATTTTTTGCGACTATATATTAGGTCTGCACTATTGTTCCACGTCTGGGTCATTTTGACCCGCAGCAGAGTAGGGCAGATTTATTTTGGTGCTATGTTGCCCACAGAGTGTGGTCAGGTCAGCATGCAAAGCTAAGTTTCTCCGTTGAGTAACCCCTGGTTAATCCAATCATCGATCGTCATGGGTTTCTTATTTCATCAATAGTTACGTAGTAGAGAATAGAGATGTCAATCAGTTCCATGCCTTCGCTCGACGAACAACTCGCCCTGATTAATCGTGGAGCAGAGGAAATTATTCCGGAGCAGGAGCTTATTGAAAAGCTCAAGCTAGGTCGGCCTTTAAGAATTAAGGCCGGTTTTGATCCCACTGCGCCGGATTTGCATCTGGGTCACACGGTGTTGATCAATAAGTTGCGCGCATTTCAGCAGCTTGGTCATCATGTGATTTTTCTGGTTGGGGACTTCACCGCCCGGATTGGTGACCCCACTGGCAAAAATGTCACGCGAAAACCATTAGAAGAAGAGCAGATTAAGGAGAATGCCCGTTCTTACCAGGATCAGGTGTTCAAAATTCTCGACCCGGAGCTAACCGAGGTTGTCTACAACTCCACTTGGCTGGAGCAGCTTGGCTCAACTGGCATGATCAAGCTAGCGGCTAAATATAATGTCGCCCGTATGCTGGAGCGGGACGATTTCAGTAAACGCTATAAAAGTGGCCAATCAATCGCCATCCATGAATTCCTCTACCCGTTGGTCCAGGGCTATGACTCGGTTGCACTTGAAGCAGATATTGAATTAGGTGGAACCGATCAGAAATTCAACCTATTAGTAGGGCGTCACCTGCAGCAGATCGAGGGCCAGCCCCCCCAGGTAATTCTGACCATGCCGATCCTTGAGGGTTTGGATGGTGTGCAGAAGATGTCTAAGTCATTAGATAACTATATAGGTGTCTCCGATCAGCCAAATGAAATGTATGGCAAGGTGATGTCGATATCAGATGAGTTGATGTGGCGCTACTTTGAGTTGCTCTCATTTAAGAGCAGTGCGGAAATCGATGGGTTTAAAGGCCAGGTAACGGCCGGCACCAATCCCCGAGATGTGAAAGTTCAGTTGGCCATCGAATTGGTTGATCGTTTTCACGGCGGTGGTGCGGGCCAAGCCGCCAGCGAGGAATTCACAGCGCGCTTTAAGCATGGTGCGGTACCAGAGGATGTTCCTGCTGTGGCGCTAACCGTGCCAGCAGAAGGCATTCCATTGGCCAATTTGTTGAAAGAAGCGGGATTAACCGCAAGTACCTCCGATGCCCACCGCATGATCAAGCAGGGTGCGGTCAAAATCGACGGTGATCGAGTTGAACCGGGTAAACAGCTAATTTCAGCGCCATCTGAACATCTTTATCAGGTCGGTAAAAGACGCTTTTGCCGGGTAACCGTTAGCTAAAACAAGGGCTTGGAATTGGATGGTCAGCTAGCGCCTAGAATGACTTTCAGTGGTAATGTGAAATCCCTACAAATAAGCGTTGACGGAGGGAAATAGGGCCCTATAATACGCACCCTCGCTACTGCCCACGGGCAAGTAGCCGCTCTTTAAAAACTAAATC
>JAHRWJ010000244.1 GCA_019090185.1 Immundisolibacteraceae bacterium | reverse complement strand
GCTGCTCGGGGGTGAGTTGGTCGATGGACCTCCCTAGTTCAGCGCCATCGTTGAGCGTAATGGCGCCACGCCAGTTTGGTAGTTCTATGCTCGTTACCTGACAGTTAGCAATGGCGGCCCAACGACCGTGATTGACAGGGGCATTTCTAATTTTCGGTTCTGAAGGTCGGGTAAGGGTTGATGAGTTTTCAAACTTGATAAACAGGGGTTGTTCCGATGCCACTATGGGTAGATGGTTAAGCAGCTCACCAGTGGCATTAAAAAACTTGGCGGCAGCCAAATCATCCAGCGGGTAGAGCTGGTCCAGGCGGGTGGTCTTGCCATCTCGACACCAGATGATGTGAGTCTCACTGTTATCTATCTTTGAATCGGGCTGGTCTGGGTTTTTTCGTGTCAGCACAAAATGGCTGACGCCCTGCTCGCCGCTATAGCCCTGTTGGCAATGGCTGTTTTTTAATACGGCGGTGACATGACTCAAGGCATGAAAGGAGGGGGTGATTTTAAAATCGGCCAGTGAGCCACGAATCCGGCGGTGAAATGCAACGTTATCGATTTTGGGGTAGTTCTCGTCGCCACAGTGAATAATGCCGTCGCGACCGCAGATTAATGGCCCCCAGTAGACCCTTTTTAGCGCGCCACTGGCCGCAGCGAGCACGCAATAACGGACCAGGTAGTCGACTTTTTTCTGTTCTGGATTAGCTTTGCGGGCTAGTCGTTTGTTGGTCCAGCAGGTGTAGGTGCAGTAGGTTTCCACATTGGCCATGCGCAGACCGATATCTGCGATGACTCGGGCTTTTTTGATCAGGTTAAAGGCTAGTGGTTTTTCCAGCCATTTACCCAGAATCCGATGATCATAGCCTTCGGGCTCGACAACCCGTTCTACAAACAGGTTATCCGTATGGACCGACGGCCGGTAGCCGCTGCGCTTCATTTCTGCCAGATAACCCAGGCTGTACATGGGTTCAAAATCCGACACATTGGGGCCAGCGATAGCCACATTTAGGGATGCGGCCTGTTCGCCGGCGATGCACCACATCTGTTGAAACTGGGCCAGCCCCAGGCCTGACCAGCGGCCCCGGTTTGGGGTGCTACCGACCTCAAATTCTATATTTTGATCGCGATATTGCTGAAACACCTGGGTGACAAAATCACGCCATTTGGAGGCGGCTGTTTCGCTGCTGGTGAGTTGTTTGGCTTGATCAGCGGGCGGGAACAGGTTGAGCAGTATTTTACGGTTGTCTTTAATCAACCGCTGTAACAGGCGCTGGGCGTCGCCGCCGATGGAGCAATAGCTAAAGTCCATGCGCACATGGTCGAGGTTGAGCTCATTTAGCCGGGCGATGATGTAGTCATCGACGTCCGGATCTGCAGATGGCGCAACATTAATTCCGAAGGCGGTAGCGCCACTATCGACCGGCGCATGGACTTCGCTGGAGATCTGTTTCCATAGCCCGCAACGGGCGACCTCTTTGAGTACCGTGGGCACCAGGGCTGCCCAGGCGCGGTAGGAGGGGCGCGAGCTCAAATGAAGTGCCAGGTAATGGTTGATTGGTTGTCGCGCAAAGCCTGAATTCTCCCCAGAATCATCTCTAGTTGTTTTGGTTTGAGTTTTTTTGTTCCGGCCTAGCTGGCTCCAACTAGATCGTTAATAACATCCGGGGAACAATGCCCGACCAGGTGCCCGGATATTATGGCGCTTGAGCGCGGCTAATCTAAAACTGTGCTGGTACGGTAACAATTCGGAATTTTCCGTTGCTACCAGTCGAGCCGTCGGCCCCGGTGACGCCGGTGATGCCGGCGGTGCCCGGGTCTCTGGTGACGGTGATGTTGGTGGACCGTTTTTCAAATTTACCTCTGCCACCCTTGCCACCGATACCACCCTGACCACCGGTGCCGCCGATGCCGCCGTTGGTCATAATAATCAGTCCTTCGCCATAATTGGTGACCGGCACGGAAACATCATTGCCAGTCAGCCAGTAGCGAAAGGTGACATCGCCGCCCTGGCCGCCGTTGCCACCCTGACCACCTAGCCCGCCATTACCGCCGTCGCCGGCGTTGCAGCCTTTAGCTTTGCCACCTTTGCCGCCGTTACTACCAGCACCACCAGCGCCGCCATTGCCCCCGCTGGAGTTGATCTGCAGATGACTGAACTGTTCAATGCCGAGGGTGGCATGAATGGTGATACCGACCAGGCCGCTGGCGCCTGCGCTACCCGCGTTTCCGGGGTGACCGGTTTCACATTTTGCTGTTTTACCGAGTTTGCTGAATTCATCAGGTTTACCGAATTGATCTGGCGAGGTCTCGCCGCCGGTACCTGATTGGCCATAGGCGTTGATAAAGGATGTTCCTTTCAACCAGGCCTGCTTGACCTCAATCCGCCATTCCTTGATCCCCACCGGTGCTAGCAAGGTGGCACCGTCTTCCATAATTAACTGGTTGAGTTTCAGATCACCGCTGGCTTGATAGGTCTGACCCGCTGCGATGGTGAGCTGGTCGAGATTAGCCGCATGAAGGGTTGGAACGCTCATCAAAAGTGCCATCAACGGCAGGTTGTACTTCAGCAACAGAAACTATCCTTAATCAATAGAGGTGGGTGTTAGCGGGTGGTCAGTGGTACTGGAAGGATGCGCTATTGCGCACCTTAACTACATTAGTTTGGTTGGTTAGTTGAAAAACTTCTTCAGTGCCTGGGCCGCATCTTTACGTGCCTGCATGCCAACATCGACCACGCCGGCCATCGAGAAAAAGCCATGCACCATGCCATTGTAACGTTTGTGCTCAACATGGTTGCCCGCGATTTTTAATTTTTCGGCGTAGGCCTCACCTTCGTCGCGCAGTACATCGGCCTCGGCGGTCATCACGATGGCCGGCGGCAGACCGGACAAATCGGCCGCGCAGAGCGGTGAAATGTGCGGATCATCCAGGTTCTGCTGTTCAGGCACATAAAGTTCCTTAAACCAGTTCATTGCTCCCTGGGTGAGACCGTGGTCATTGGCAAACTGCTGGTAGGAGTCGCGCTCCATGTTGGTCAGGTCGACCACCGGATAGACCAGCAGCTGCAGCGCCAGTTCGGGGCCACCTTGATTGCGCGCCATATAGGCCATCACCGCCGCCAGGTTGCCGCCAGCGCTATCACCACCGACCGCAATCTGTTGGTTGTCGGCACCGATCGAGCCGCCATTTTCGGCAACCCAAAGTAGTGCCGCCCAGGAATCATCCACCGCCGCAGGGTAGGGGTGTTCCGGCGCCAGTCGGTAGTCCACCGAGACCACCATACATTCGCTTTCAGCGGCCAGGGTTCTGCAAACATCGTCATGGGTGTCCAGGTCACAGATCACCCAGCCGCCGCCGTGGTAGTAGACCAGCACCGGCAGCAGCCCGTCGATATCGGTTATCGGTTTATAAATGCGGATCGGCAGGTCAGCCTCGTCGCCGGGTATTAGCTGATTGACCACCGAGGCCATTTGGGCTGGCGGCGCTGCGGTCATGGTGGATTGCATACGAAAGCCCTGACGAACCGCCTCAGGCGGCATCGACTCCATCGGCGGCAGGTTAGCGGCTGCCTGCATCTGCATCAGTGCTGCCACCTGGGGGTCAAGGGTTACCGACGAATTAGCATCACTCATGATCAATCTCCACGATTTTTGGGGCCATTTAGCCGGTTTCGATTAAATAATAAAGCTTAGATTGTTGATGTAGTCGTCGTTGTCGATCAGCAGGACTTTTTTCTGCTTGATCAACAGGCCGTCACTACCATTATCAAATAAATAACGTGCTTTGCCGGCGAACATCACCTGGCGATGGTGACGGGATTCGGCAACGATAAAATTGCAG
>JAHRWJ010000243.1 GCA_019090185.1 Immundisolibacteraceae bacterium | reverse complement strand
TACGGCTATCACTGCCAACTGGGCGGATTGCCCCGTTTAGCGCCATGATTCAGGCTTTTTTCACGCCAAACAGCCAGCCGCCCGAACCCAGGAACATCAATATCAGGGCTGATTTCCAATAACGGTAACACCACAAAGTCACGCTGACGAAGACCTGGATGGGGCACGGTTAATCCCGGCTCATCAATGCATTGATCACCATAAATCAATAAATCAAGATCCAGAGTTCGAGGGCCGTTCTGTTGCTGGGGTTGGCGCTGCCGGCCGTGTGCATTTTCCAGCGCTAATAGTTGCTGCAATAGCTCCAGCGCCGAGCATGTGGTCGCCAGTCTGGCTACTGCATTCACGAAGTCCGGTTGGTCAGCCGGGCCCATCGGTTGACTATGATAAAGCGATGAGACAGCCACACAGTCGGTATTGGCCAGATTGTTAAGCTCGGCCAGCGCCCGCTCGATCTGCTGAACTGGTTGATCCAAATTACTACCCAGTCCAACATAACAGTCAATAACGGAAGATCGATTGGCCATCGCCGATGGATACCTAACTATGCTTCCGATTGTTTTTTCGGACTACGACGCCGTTTCGGCTTACTGCGCGGCCGGGTCATAGCGTCACGGGTGTCGTTGTCGGTGTGTTGAAAATCAGTCCACCACTGGGCCAGCTCCGCTAGCTCCGGCTCAATACCGGCCGCAGACGCCGCTCGGGCACGTAACAATAAAAAATCGTAAGCGGCCCGAAACCGGGGGTGATGCAGTAATTTATAAGGCTTCTTACCAATTCGACGTTCAAATCGATCCTGCAGGCTCCAGGTTTCTAGCAACGGCTGAATAATCCGTTTTGGTATCGGCAAGAGGTGCTGCTGGTCTGATACTGCCCGATGACTGGCCAGGTTGTGCAGCGCATAAGTATCTTCATTATTAGGCCGTTCCTGGGCAAAAATCTCCTGCCGAATAGGCCAAAGTAGCGCCGCAAAGGTAAAAAATGGCGCGATAGATTTGCCGCTTTTTAAGCGCTCATCACTATCAGCAAGCGCCAGATCAACCAACTGCTGGTCAACGGCTTCAACCTGTTCGGGCCATAGCAGCAAGTGGTGCAGCAAATCGTGCTCCTGCAGCAGCGCATAGCTTCTCACCGCATGACCACTTTGAAATAGCTTTAGCAGCTCATCAAACAGACGCGCGCGGGGCACGTCATCTAGCAAAGGGCCAAGTTCCGCAATTGGCTCAGCGGTTTCAGCCTCGATACTAAAATGTAGTTTCGCCGCCAGTCGCACCGCCCGCAACAAACGTACCGGGTCTTCACGGTAGCGCTGGTAAGGCTCGCCAATCATCCGAATCTGCTTCTTCTCTACATCTTCATAACCACCAAAATAGTCGATGATAGAGAAATCAGCGATATCGTAATAAAGCGCATTGACCGTAAAGTCCCGACGCTGAGCGTCCTCGTCCCGATCACCGAATACGTTGTCCCGCAAAATTCGATCATCTTCGACCAGCGCCTGACCCGCAGACTGGGCCTTATCATGGGCAGCCCGAAAGGTGGCAACCTCAATAATTTCACGGCCAAAACGGACATGGGCAAGTCGGAAACGGCGGCCAATAAGACGGGAATTGCGAAACACCGATCGCACCTCTTCCGGCGAGGCATCAGTGGCAATATCAAAGTCTTTAGGTTCAATGCCAACGAGCAGGTCGCGTACCCCACCACCGACTAAACAGGCTTGATAACCGGCTTTTTTTAAGCCGTAAAGAACATTAAGGGCGCTTTTACTTATTTGGGCGCGAGACACCGGGTGCTCGGCCCGTTCTATCCTGACAGGCTGCAATTGCAGTGATCAACTCTAAAATTAAAGGCAGGGAAAACTGAGTAACCAGGATAACTGGCCCTCAGCGGACGGCGGCTATGCTAACACCATAGTGACAACAGCAAAAATTGAGTTGCTTTGGCATCAACACACCAAACCTCCAAAGAGCCATTCACCGCCTCCTTGTCGGCGACAAAACCCTCTATTCGCTGACCTCTGTTTTCAACCGTTTTACCAACAGTCCTCACCACCCGTGCTGCCTTTTAAACCCGTTGACTGGTAGATAATGGTGGCACAACCGGTATCATTTGCTTGCACCCCAATAGCGGTCGCCGTTGCCAGGTAACTAACAGCAAGACCTGCCCCAGGGTCCGTAATAGCAACTGAATAATTCCCTTCAGGGGAAATAATCGGATTCGCTGGATAACCCATGTCTGTCGGGTCATTGGTATAGGTATTTTCATCAGAAAAATGCTTTTCCAGGTTATTAGCAAGCGTTAATAACGTGTTATGCGCATCGGAACGACGAGCTTCCCGTGTGTAATTCTGGTAATTCGGAAAAGCCACAGCAGCTAAAACACCGATAATAGCGACCACGATCATCAACTCAATTAATGTAAACCCGCCCTGAGGCTGAGCATGGCTGATCGGCTGCATCAAACTTCTCCCAAATGATTGTCTTTGTGGCTGCGGGCAGGTCGTAAAAGAACCTGCCCGCAATATCGATAAACTTAAGCTGGCGTTTCGCCGGTTATTGCTCCTGATACCAATAGGTTCGGATTCTAGGCAGCTCAATATCTGGATCCACACTTTCAGCTCCACCACCGGTGCCTATTAATAGTGTGACCCCTTTTTTCTGAAAGATCGGCACTGCGCTGGAGGGGATACCACCACCGAGCGCGTAAACTCGATCGCCTTTTTCTAATTCGCCGTCATTACCGCCTTCGAGCCAATCCTCAAATAACGCGCCTGCAGTGATAGCATCGAGGCCATAAAGACGGCCAACCCCTAACGTTGCAGAGCAAGGGTCATGATCCCCCGGAACAAAAGTCGTAAAAAACAACTTACCGGCGAGAACAATTGGACTTGAAAGACCCTTTTCACCATTTTTAACGCCATCATCAACAAGGTCGATCAACCAACCACTGGAAGCAATTAATGCTGCTTTAGCTGCGGCTTGCTCATCTTCATCACCAACCTGAATCAGGTCTGCAGTGGCATCATAAATGTCATCATCCCCAACCGCATCAGTTAGCGGATAGACCCCGGTTTCAGTTAAGGGTTCTGATATCAAAAAGTCACGGAGTCCATAAGCGCGGTTTAAGACATCTTCTTCTAACGGATTAGCTCGGTCACCGGAGACAAGAGAGACCAAATCATAGTCCTGTCCCGCAAATACGGTATCAGCAACCTGAATGACATCCGGGGCGTAAAAGAACTTCCGATTATCTTCAAGATCGGTGGGATCACCATCATGGTTGGCAAGCACCGCCAGACGGGCACCACTCGTATTGTCTATGTTTTCTGCGTTGCCATTTGAAGGCCCGCCCAATTGATCATCTAAATCAATACGCCAGACCTGGCCACCTAAGTCACCCACATAGAGTCGATTGGTCGCACCGTCACCAGTAGTATCGAGCAAAGCAATATCCGACGGAATCGGAAAGTCCATGGCGTCTAGCTCAAGATTTGGGTGTTCCCCATTGCCATCGGTGACTATTTCATTACTGGCCCACCAGACCCGTTCGCCTGTGTCGGCATCTATAATGAAAATGGAATTACCAATGTTCGAGACCCCAAAACCATCATCCTGCGCAGGGTCATAGCCACCACCAAAAATCAATACCGCCTTAAGTTCGCTATTACCATTGCCGGAAGCTGGCACCCGTACAAAGGCTGGCTTGGGCTGCGACCAAGTTTGACCCATATTGGTAAAATCAGGCGCTAAACTAGACTGGCCATCAATCCGCCACAAGTATTTCGGTGTAATACCACCGGTGCTCTGATCTGTTAGCCCACCATCTTGGTCTGGAGTGACATCAAGCGCAAAGATGCTATTGCCGCCTCGACGCATGGTGAAATAGGCCCTCACATACTCACCCGTTGCCGGGTCAATAATGCCATCAGCATTTTCATCAAACTG
>JAHRWJ010000242.1 GCA_019090185.1 Immundisolibacteraceae bacterium | reverse complement strand
TCTCTGCGCTGAAGGTCCTCTTCAAGGGTGACGGTTGGACTAAAGTCGACGCTAAAACCGTGATATCCACCGCCGGTTTTACGCTCGGTTCTTGCCAGCGCGTACTCTTCGTGGCTGGTTGGGTGGAGAAAAACAGGGAAATCAGCGCCCACCTGTTTAAACCCCAGAGCTTTCATCTGGGCGGGCGTACTCCCAACCACCAGATAATCCCGGTCTTTGACCTCGATTTTTAATAGCCGGTCGCGGACTGCGCCGCCGACCAGGTAGGTTGTCAGTTGAGCTGGCATGGAATTATCTGCATATTAAATATCGGCGGATGGTCTGAGTGGCGATCTGGTTATCTTGGCCCGGATAGCTATCCTACTGAATCTGGGCCGGATAGTTTAATTGGCTTTCGATAGCGTAGAGTGTCCGCATGCTGCCAGCCTTTAAAACGCCAAGATTAGCCCTGGTTTTACCCCTGTTGTTTTTGTCACTGCTCCTACCTTGTTTGGCAAACGCCAAACTCAATGGCGAGTTTGAAACGCTGGTCGGACCTGGTTGGCAGGCTCAAGGGGTTACTCTGGGGCTTGCGTTGGCCCAGACTCCAGCCGTGTCGATTGTTATTCAACAGTTGCGGTTTACTGGTTTCGATTTGCCGCTGAATGATCTTCAGTTTAGCTGTCGGCTGCTAGGCAGTGGGTCCGGACGGCTCTGGTGCCGGTCGTTACGGTTGAGCGTTGAATTGGGCTCCCAGCCAAAACAAGAGGTTGTCGAGCTAGCGCTAGCATTTGAATTTGACTGGGGGCAATCAGAACTGTTGGCATGGTCGGTTTCGATTGAGGATGCCAGCTTTTCGGCTCTACTCCTGCAGCAGTATCTACCAGCCCAATTATTACCAGCGCAGTTATCAGAATTCACGCTCAGCGATAGCTTGCTCGATTTGAAAGTGGCGGTAACTGGCCGTGGTTCTGAGCTAGAAAAAATCAGCGCGACATTAGCTCTCGAACAGTTTGGTTTTAGTAACCAATGGGGTACCCAGGCGGCGGAAGGTCTGTCCGGGGCAATAGAATTTTCTATGGAACCCGACAGTCCGCAACAGCCAGACCGGGAGAGCTATCACTTCGAGACCCGGGCAGTGCTGTCCGCCGGTGATGTATTTATCAATCCACTGTTTTTGACGCTGGCAGCGGATTTGCCATCGACCGACTCCCCGGTGACGGTTTTGTTGAAAGCATCAGGCCGCTGGCAGCCGGCTGATGGGCTGCTGTCATTGAGCATCAGTTATCAACATGGGGATCTACTGGATCTTGGCGGAGTGGTTGAGCTAGACCTTTCTGCAACCACTCCGGAGCTGCTCAGCGGGTTCGGTCGGTTGCGTGTGCCGCAGTTAGCAGAGGCGTATCCGGTCTATCTTCAGCCATTTTTGAGTGAAACCCTGTTTGACGACCTTATTGCCTCCGGCAGCATCACCGCGCGGGTCTCCTATCACCATCAACGGGGTATTACCTCTCTGGGGCTGGGGCTTGATGAACTGACGCTAGTCGATCAGCAGCAGCGGTTTTCAATCAATGGGCTGAGCGCAAACCTGCCCTATATGGGGGCTGACCAGTCCAGCCGGGGCAAATTAGCCTGGAATTCCATTCAGCTATATCGACTGCCGCTGGGTGCTGGCGGTAGTGCTATCCATTTTGACCAGCTTGGCCCAACGGACGCGATGGCTCAGTCCGGTTCCAGGCTAAAGCTGGAAGTCTCACCGGTGGCCTTTCTGGATGGATCGATTAAGGCCGGCCAGGTATCGATTGTCGGACTAGGCGGTGATGCGCTGCAAGTGACCCTCGGTGGTGAGATCGAGCCGGTGAGTCTTGCTAAATTGAGTGTTGCACTGGGGTGGCCCGAGATGGCCGGTTCCCTGTCCGGGGTATTGCCGGCTGCTCACTACCAAGATGGCCGGATTACGCTTGACGGCAAGTTGGCACTGAATATTTTTGATGGTGAAGTAGAGCTGGCGGATCTTGAGGTGGAGAACCTGTTTGGTCTGGTGCCCCGGTTTTCGGCCAATTTAAAAGTCGACCAGCTCGATCTGGGGCTGCTGACAAAAACCTTCGAATTTGGCGCCATTACCGGCCGCAGCAGTGGTTATATTAACCAGCTGCAGATGGAATCCTGGCAACCGGTAGCGTTTGATAGCTGGTTTCAAACTCCGCCCGGTGATCCGGGCCCCCATAAGATAAGTCAACGGGCGTTGAATTCCCTGTCATCCGTTGGCGGAATTAGTGGTGCGCTGCAATCGACCCTATTGCGATTTTTTGACGACTTTTCCTACCGACGGCTCGGTATCGGTTGTAAGCTCAGTAGCGGAACTTGCCAAATGCGCGGCATTGCCGATCACCGGGATGGTTACTATATCGTTCAGGGAGGAGGGCTCTGGCCACAGATTAATCTGGTTGGTTACAACCGCCAGGTTAACTGGCCAGTTTTATTGCAACGACTTAGTGCCGCCGCCAGCGCTGATGAGTTCGAGTTTCGGTAATCTAGGTAGCGCGCCCTGTCATTTTTGAGAGACTCACGGAGAACGCTTGTGACTGTAAGACCAATTGCCCTACTGCCACTACTGGGGTTGCTCACCGCCTGCGTCACCATCAATATTTATTTCCCCGCTGCTGCGGCTGAAAAGGCCGCCGACGTGATTATCAAAGAAATTCTTGATACTGGCGTTGAGCCCCAGGTGTTTGCGCCGCAGTCTAAAACTGGTCAGCCGATACCGGCCTCGGTTGTAGGGTGGGTTGCCGGGTTAGAACCGCTAGTTAACTGGTTAGTGCCACCGGCGCAAGCCGGCGCAGCAGATCTCAATGTTAAATCTGCCGCGATTGATAAGCTGCGAGCCTCGATGAAACAGCGTTTCGTGAAACTCCAGCCCCATTTCAATAGTGGTGCCTTGGGCTTTAGCAGTGATGGCCTGGTGGCGCTACGCGATGTGTCCGCACTGCCGCTGTCTCAGCGGGCCAAACTCAATCCACTATTAGCCGCTGAAAATCGCGACCGAAAAGCGCTCTATCAAGCCCTGGCCAGGGCTAATGATCATCCCGAGTGGGAGTCACAGATTCGCTCTACCTTTGCCGGTCGCTGGGTCAAAAATGCACCTGCTGGTTGGTGGTATCAGGGTGCCAATGGATGGCAACAAAAATGAGTTGGCCCAGTTGCTGACCGTCGATCAACATCGTCTGCTCGCCCAGCGGCTGTATCAGGCCGCAAAAACAGGCGAGCCGCTAACACCGCTCAGTGATGAATTTACTTGGCTAGAGACCACCGATAGTTACGCGATTCAAAACCTGCTGCTGCAACAGCTCGGTGGTGCTGCAGCCGGCTATAAATTGGGCTTTACCAGTACCGCAATGCGCCAGCAGATGGGTGTGGATGAGCCCAACTACGGCGTGTTGTTTGCGTCTACCCAGGTTGATCAGCAGGTCAGCCATGGGTGTTTTATCCATCCTCGGCTGGAGCCGGAAATAGCCCTGGTGACCGCATCGCCGTTGTCGGGTGGGCAGACATCGCTTGTCGAGGTTGCCGCCGCACTATCAAGAGTTCACCCGGCTATTGAAATTGTCGATTCACGGTTTCAGAATTACCGCTTTCTCGCGGTTGATAATATCGCTGATAATAGTTCAGCGGCCGGCTACAGCTTGGGAGCCGGCGTGGCAATCGAAGCGATCGAAGATCTAGAACAGCTCGAATGTCGTCTTTATCGCAATGGTACTGAGATAGGTTCTGGGCGTGGCGCCGATGCCCTGGGTGGCCCGGTCCAGGCTTTGCAATGGCTGGTCCATAAACTTGCCGAGACCGGTCAATCAGTGGCCGCCGGCAGCGTTATTC